>DATBGF010000236.1:0-1710 GCA_036558145.1 Acidimicrobiales bacterium | reverse complement strand
CACCCGGAGCGTGCGGGCGGCAGACGTAGCTGTCGCTGTCGTCGACCGCGACGATCTCGCGCCCGAGTACGCGCTCGAGCTGCTGACGGGCGCGTTCGGCCTCGGGAAGCTCAGGCACTCGCGGCCGCGATGGCCTGATCGACCGCGTCCGGAGCGAGCACGGCCTCGATGACCATGACCGCGGCGCCGATCACACCTGCGCGGTCGTCCAAGGTCGACCGCGCGATGCGGATCGACCGGGTCGCCAGCGCGGTCGAGCGCCGGTAGACGACCTCCCGCATGCCGGCGAAGAACTGCTCGTGGGCATGGGCCAGATCGCCGCCGATCACGATGACCGACGGGTTGAAGAAGTTGACCGCCCCGGCCAGCACCTCGCCCACCAGGCGGCCGGCCTGGCGGACCAGCGTCACCGCCTGGGCGTTGCCCGCCCGCACCAGCGCCACCACGTCCCGGCTGGTCTGGGCCGCGACACCGATCGAGCGCAGCTCCCGGGCCAGGGCCCCGCCGCTGGCCACGGCCTCGACGCAGCCCCGGTTGCCGCAGCGGCACAGCGTGTCGCCCGCGTCGGGGATCTGCACGTGGCCGATGTCGCCCGCGGTGCCGTCGGCTCCCCGGTGGATGGCCCCGCCGGCCACGATCCCGCAGCCGATCCCGGTGGCGACCTTGACGAAGAGCAGGTCGTCGACGGTGTGGCGCCAGCTGGTCCAGTACTCGCCGAGGGCCATGACGTTGACGTCGTTGTCGACCAGCACCGGCACGCCGGGATGGCGGTCGGCGAACGCGGCGGGGATGGGCACGCCGTCCCAGCCGGGCATGATCGGCGGGCTGACCGCCCGGCCGGCCGCGAACTCGACCGGACCGGGGACGCCGATGCCGACGCCCCGGACGTCGGCGGCGCTGCGCCCGGCCTCGGCCAGCAGGGCGGCGAACCGCTCCTGGACCCAGGCGAGCACGACCTCGGGCCCCTCGGCGATGTCCATCTCGGCCGGCTCCTCGGCCAGCACCGCGCAGTCCAGGTCGCTGACCGCCAGCCGGCAGTGCGTGGCGCCCAGGTCGGCGCACAGCACGACGCCGCTGGCGGCGTCGAAGGCCAGCTGGGTCGGCGGGCGGCCACCGGTCGAGGGGCCGCCGCCCCGCTCTGCCAGCAGCCCGAGGCCCAGCAGGGCGTCGACCCGCTGGGACACCGTCGAGCGCGCCAGGCCCGTGGTCCGGGCCAGATCGGCACGGCTGGCCGCCTCGCCGTCACGCACCAACTGGAACAGGGCCCCCGGCGTGAGGATGTGCGGGCTGACGCTCCGGCGCGAGGCCATGCGCGGGTCGTAACACGGGAGGCTTTGTTCGGTCAACGGTCAAAGTGGTGAAGATCGCGACACAAGTCCGAGACTTGTGCTTGTCATCCGCTCAAAGCCCGTCGTAGGTTCCTGCCATGGAGGCGTTGCGCGCGGCCGTGGTCGGGACCGGGTTCATCGGCCGGGTGCACGCCCGGTCCGCCCGGCTGGCCGGCGGCCGCCTGGTGGGCGTGGCCGGGTCCTCACCCGAGAAGGGGCGCCTCGCCGCCGAGGAGCTGGGGGCCGACCAGGCCTTCGCCTCGGGCGAGGAGCTGGTGGAGGCAGAAGGCATCGACGTCGTCCACATCTGCACCCCCAACCACCTGCACGAGCCGCTGGCGCTGAAGGCTCTGGCCGCGGGCAAGCACGTCGTGCTGGAGAA
>DATBGF010000235.1:0-7326 GCA_036558145.1 Acidimicrobiales bacterium | reverse complement strand
TGCACGACGGGGCCCAGCAGCGCCTCGTCGCCCTCGGCCTCGGGCTGCGCCTGGCGCAGGACCAGTGCGGCCAGGACCCCGCAGCGGCCGCCGCGGCGCTCGCCGGCCTGCGCGAGGAGCTGCTCGCCGCCCGCGCCGAGCTGCGCGACCTGGCCCACGGCGTCTACCCCGCGGTGCTGAGCCAGCACGGCCTGGCCGACGCCCTGGCAGCGGCCGCCGACCGCTGCCCGATGCCCGTGCGCCTGCGGGCGCCGGACCTGGGCCGGTTCCCCGCGCCGGTCGAGGCGGCGGTGTACTTCTGCTGCGTCGAGGCGCTCCAGAACGCCACCAAGCACGCCGGCGACGAGGCCCGCGTCGAGCTGAGCATCGCCCGGGACGCCGACTGGCTCCGCTTCGCGGTGGCCGACGACGGCGTCGGCTTCGACCCGTTCGTGGTCAGCGCCGGAGACGGCTTCGACAACATGCGCGACCGCTTGGGAGCGGCCGGCGGGGCGCTGATCGTCGATTCGGCGCTCGGCGCGGGCACCACCGTCGCCGGGTCGCTCCCCGTCGTCCCGCTGAGCGGCCCCTAGCCTCCGGGCGGCCGGGGATCAGCTCGCCGTCAGGCCGTTGTCGAGCGTGCAGATGGAGCCGGTGATCGAGCGCGCCTCGTCCGACGCGAGGAACGCGAACAGCGCCGCCACCTCCTCGGGCTCGGCGATCCCTCGCAGTCCGCCCATGCGCCCGACCAGGTCCGCATCGACGCCGGCCGGGAACGCGACCGAGCGCGCCAGGTTGGTGTTGGTGCCGGCCGGCGCGATGGCGTTCACCCGCAGCCCGGTCTTCAGGTACTCGACGGCGAGCGCCCGGGTCAGCTGTACGACGCCACCCTTGCTGATGCAGTAGGCGACCGAGTACGGCACGCCCTGCAGCCCGGCGTTCGAGGCGATGTTGACGATGTTCCCGTTGCTCTGGAGCAGGTGCGGGATCGCCGCCTGGGCCAGGAAGAGGCAGGCGTCGATGTTGACGCCCATGATGCGCCGGTACTGGTCGACGGTCAGCTCGGTGGCGTGGGACGCGTGGTAGATGCCGGCCACGTTGCCGAGGACGTCGAGCCGCCCGAAGCGGTCGACGCACGCCGTGACCGCATCGGCACACGCGGCCGGATCGCTGACGTCGGCCTGCCGCACCGCCACCTGGTCCGGCAGGCTGCTGCTGGTCTCGTCCAGCCGCTCCGCGTCGATGTCGACCGCGAACACGGCCGCGCCCTCGGCCGCCAACCGGGTGGTCACCGCCCGGCCGATCCCGGACCCGGCGCCGGTGACGAGCGCCACCCTCCCGTCGAAGCGGCTCACGGCTGGCCCCCGCCCATGCCCGGCATCGGGTTGAGGAACCAGCGGTTCTCCTCCACGAGCCGGCGGCTCCGCCAGCCGTCCGGCGTGCGCACGAGGTCGTGGTGGTAGAAGCCGCCGCAGAAGCTCGGCTCGTCCATGCCGGGCAGCTGCATGGGGTTGTAGAACATCGCCCGGACGGACGCCTCGTCACCGTCGAGGTCGATCTCGACGTTGGTGATGTAGTGCTGGGTCCAGGGAATGGCCGTGAACGCGACGGAGAAGAACGCCACGACCTCGTCGACCGTGCCGGTGATCGCTCCGGCCGACGAGTAGTCGATGTGGGCATCTGCCGTGAACACGGACCGGTAGACGTCCCACGCCTTGTCGTCGACACCCCGCGCGTACCGGGCCAGCAGCTCGTGGATCTCGAGCTTGTCGCTCACCGCTTGCACGTCCATGTCATCGCCCCCCGTCGATCCCCTGCCAGAAATGCACGCTGTTGCATGTCTACAACGTGTTCGGCGACAAGGACGGGGTCATCAGCGCCGCTGGTGCTGCACTTCGCCGCCATGGATGCGGCCCTCGCCCGGAACGGCACCCGCCTCATCCACGACGCCGTGGAGGCGGCGATGGCCACGGGCGCAGGAGCAGGCCCCGGCGCCGCCCCCCATGCAATTGCCGTAGGAGGGGCCGGCGCACGCACATCGCTTACCCCTCCCCGGCAGGCCCGAACGGGCTAGACGCGCCGTCCCCGCAGCAGCATGAAGATGATGATCAGGGCGAGTATCACTACGACAGTTCCGATTCCGATGTACATGATCCGGTCCCTCTCCTTGTGCCGGCCGCTCGCAGGGATACCCACGGATCGGCGCCGCCAGCCGCCGGGGGCCGTCACCAGAGGTACAGCGTGAGCGGGAGGTCCTGCTCCCAGCGGCGCAGCTCCGCGTAGCGATCGAGGTCGTCGATCGGCAGCACGTCCGGGTCGACGACGTCGTCCACCGCACTGACACCGATGTCCTGGAACAGGACGAGGCTCAGGAGCTCGTCGGAGTCGAGCAGCTCGTCCGGATCGTGCCGCATGGCCGCGAGGCCGGCGATCGCCTTGTCGATCTCGCCCTTCAGCCACGGGACGTGCTCGTAGTAGGGCACGGACGCGTCGGCGTCGATCGGGAACCCGCCCGCGGCGTCGATGGCGTCGCGGAGCTCACGGCGGAGGCGCTCCATCTCGTCGCGCTGGGCCGCCGTGAGGCCGCTGAACCGGCCGACCACGCGGGCGCTGGCCGGTAGGTACAGGTCCTCCCGGGCGAACCGGCCGGTGACGAGGACCAGGTGCAGGTCGGCGTTGCTCCCGTCGTAGGCCCGGTAGTTCCCCAGCTGGCGGATCAGCGACGGATCGTTGACGACGAACGGCACGCCCGCGTCGTGCAGCTCGACGAGCAGTCCGGGGCCCACCCAGGAGCCCTTGCTCTGCCCGGACATGTCGACGAGCACCGTGCCCCGGCCGGTCAGCTCGGGGAGCGCCTGGGCGGCGAGGCTGCGTGTCGCTTCGACCGGCCTCGTGGTGTCCGGTCCGGTCCGGTCGGCGAAGGGGACGGCGAGCACGGCGACGAGCAGCGTGGCCGCCGCGACGACGGCCGGCGCCACCACGCTGCCCGACGCCGGGGCGGGGCGGCGGTGGCGCACCTCGTCGGCGAGGGCCAGTGCGAGCACCACCCCGATGAAGGCCGCGAGCACCCAGAGGCCGCGGAGGTAGGCCACGGTGATCGCCACCGGCATCGGCGCGTTGTGGGTGGTGTAGACGGCCAGGGGCAGGATCGCCAGGGCCAGTCCGAGCCCGGTGGCGATGGCGGTCCGCTCGCGTCGCCAGGCCCGGACGAGGGCGACGGCGAGCACCGCCGCCAGGAGGCTCAGGCCCGCGAGCGCCGAGGGCAGCGAGACGCCCTCCCCCGCCACGTTCACGGCCGGGGAGGCGAACGAGGGCGGGAGCCACCAGGGCGGCAGCGCCAGGGTCCCGCCGACGACCTCCACGGCCACGTCGAGCGGCATCGAGCCCGGCCGCGGGCTGGTGGCGGCCTGGACCAGCGCGCCCAGGTTGCCGCGGTAGCGCCCGGAGACCTGCTCGTAGAGAGGCAGCGCCCAGCAGGCGAGGCCGGTGGCCAAGGCGACCAGGACCCAGCGGCGCCGCCGGCCCGTCGAGGCCACCGCCGCGGCCCCCCGGCGCTCGCGCCGGATCCGCCAGCAGAGCGCTGCGATGGCGAACAGGGCCACGCCGGGGACGAGCACCGCGTACCCGAGGTGGGTCTGGAGGACGAAGCTGCCGCTCAGGACCAGGACCGGCAGGGCCACGACGTCCATGTCGGCCGTCGACCAGGCGGCGAAGACGAACACGGCGAACGGGAACAGCACGACGTGGGGTGGCCAGGGGTCGTGGAGCATCTCGCTGCCCAGCGACCACGCCAGGGAGGCCATCGCCGCCGTGGCCAGCAAGGCGGCGATGTGGCCGCCGCGGCGGTAGGCCAGCCACGCCGCGGCCCCGATGCACACGATGTCGAGGAAGGCGACACCGAGCACCGTGCCGTTGCTGAGGCCGAACAGACGTACCCAGGGGGCCAGGACCTGGAACTCGAGCGGGCCCGGATGGTTGACCTCCGCCTCGAACTCCCACGCGCCCGACCGCGTCCCCAGGAGCGGGGAGTGCACGCTGAACACGTCCCACGCGCGCAGCGCCGGGTAGGCGCGGTCCCAGATGGGGATCCACCCCCGGCGTATGGCCCGCACCGCCCCGATGGCCACGGGCAGCGCGGCGACGACGACCGATCCTACGAGCAGCGACCGGCGCAGGCCGGTGCGCGGGACGCCGCGCTCGACAGGGCGCTCGGTCGGGCTCGCCAGCTGGACCCCCAACACCGGTCGACGACTGTACCCCTGGTGGACGAGGTCGCTGCGTCGCGGGGCTGCGGCCCTAGGGTCACGGGATGGACGACGACGCAGTCGCAGGGGCCATGGCGGTCACCGACGCCTTCCTCGCCACCTTCAACGCGTGCGATGCGCCTGCGCATGCGGCCACGCTGGCGTACCCGCACGTGCGGCTGGCGAGCGGCCGGGTGCGCATCTGGCCGGACGCGGCCGAGGCGGTGCCGGCGATGGAGCAGGGCATGGCGGCGCTGCGGGAGCGGGCGGGGTGGGACCACAGCGAGTGGGACCACCGCCGGGTGATCCACGCCGGACCCGACAAGGTGCACCTCGACGTGCAGTTCACCCGCTACCGGGAGGACGGCTCGGTGATCGGGGTCTACCCGGCCGTGTACGCGGTCGTCCGGGAGGACGATCGCTGGCTCATCGCGGCGAGGTCGAGCTTCGCGCCCTAGACGAAGTGGGCGGTGCACCACACGGTGCCGCCGTCGTCGACGATCGACACCGAGGTGACCGTGTCCGGGACGCCGTGCAGCTCGACGGTCCAGGGGTGCTGGTCGGCCGGCGGGAGCCGCCGCAGGTTGCGCCGGCCCTGGCCGTCCTCGATGGCCAGCCAGTAGGGGGCGTCCACGGTCGCGCCGTAGCTGTTGACCAGGCCGGCCCAGTCCTCCAGCTCGACGAGGATCGCGTCCGGGCGGGTCGAGAGGGTGGCGTCGCCCACGACCTCTCCGGAGTTCGTCCGCATCGGCGCCGTCTGGGCCTCGGCCACGCCCTGCCGGCCATGGCCGCCCAGCAGGAGCGCCGACGAGCCGACGATGGCGAACATGACGGCGGCCACAGCGGCCACGGCCACCAGCGGGCGCAGGTACGGGCGCGGCCGCCGGGGATGCAGCGGCACCGCGGGGGCGACGTCGCCCTGAGCGGCGGCGATGCGGGCGACGACGCGCTGCTCGAAGCCCGCGGGCGGCTCGACCTCGGGAACGAGCAGGCGGATCTCGTCGGCGGCATCGGTCAGCAGGGTGACCTCGCGCCGGCAGGCGTGGCAGGTCTCGAGGTGGGCGAGCGCGGCGGCCCGCTCCTCGCCGTAGAGGATGCCGAGCGCCAGCTCGCTGGCGACGTCCTCGAACTCGGTACACGACATGCCGCTCATCCCGTTCGCACCCCCAGGTGTTCACGCAGCCGCCGCAGCCCGAGCCGGATCCGCGACTTGGCCGTGCCCAACGGCACGTGCGTGGCCTGGCTCAGCTCGCGGGCGGTCAGCCCGTAGAGCGTCACCGCGATCAGCGCCTGGCGCTGCTCGGGCGGGAGCACCTGCATGGCGGCCACGACGGGGGCCGCCGCATCCCGGTCCGCGACACCCTCCGCGGTGTCCGGCAGTTGGTCCAGCCACCCGTCGGCGAACGTGTCGTCGAGCTCCCGCTCCCGGCGGCGGCTCGACACCCGCACCCGGTCGACCGCCACGTTGCGGACGATGCCGAGCAGCCAGCTCGGGACCGAGCCCCGGCGCGGGTCGTAGCTCGCCGCGTAGCGCCAGGCCCGTACGAACGCGTCCTGCGCGACCTCCTCGGCGTCGGCGGCGTCGTGGGTGATCAACGACGCCAGCCCGATCGCGCGGTGCTGGAAGCGCCGGACGAAGGCGCCGGCCGCTTCCGGGTCACCGGTCGCGAAACCGGCGAGAAGTGCCTCGTCGGACGCGTCCCACACACCGACCTATACCGGTCCCAAGGCCCGCGCGGATCACCGGCAGTGGGGAAAACCCCGGTGGCGGTGACGGCCGGTACACAAGGCATGCAGACCCCCACCACCCAGCCCCCCATCCGCCCGCCCCGCCGGAGGCGCCTCGCCCTCGTCCTCGCCGCCCCGCTGGCCATCGCCTTGCTCGCGGCCGCCTGCGGTGGCGGCGACAGCACCAGTGCGAGCGCCGGCGGCAGCAGCCCGACGGTGGCCATCGCCTCGCCGGCCGACAACGCCACGGTCGGCCGCTCGTTCGACGTGAAGCTCGACGTGAACTTCCCCATCGGTGAACCGAGCACCGGCCGTGACCACGTCCACCTGTACTACGACGGCAACCGCCAGTCGGGCCAGTACGGCATCGCGTACGGCAAGACGTTCACCGTGACCGGGCTCACACCCGGCCGTCACGAGATCGAGGCCGTCGTCGCCCACGCCGACCACAGCACGACCAGCTCCCACAGCCAGCCGATCACCGTGACCGTGTCGGACAGCGCCGCGGCGACGAGCGGGTCGAGCGGCACGACCGCGACCAGCAGTGGCAGCAGCTACTGAGGCCGCCCGGACGGTCCTCCGCAACAACCGGTGGACCCGGCTGCTCCACACCGCCTGGTTCATCGTCACGCTCCTCCTGCTGTTCACCGGCTGGTGGCTGCTGAGCGGGCACGAGGGCCGGCCCAGCCTGCCGGCGCGGCTGGCGGGCGAGCCTGACGTCACGCTGCACCGGCAGGCCGGATGGGCCCTGGCGGGCCTCGCCGCCCTGTCGGTGACGGTGGGCGTGCGGGGGGCGGTCTCGTTCGTGCGGGAGACGCTGCGGATCGACCGGGGCGACGGCCGCTGGCTCGCACGGTTCCCGGTCGGGGCGCTCACCGGGCGCTTCGGCCACCATCGGGGCCACTTCGACCCCGGCCAGCGGCTGGCCAACCTCGTGTTCGTGGCGACGCTCGGGACCCTGATCGTCACGGGCATCGGGCTCACGACCGTGCACGGCGGCCCGACGTTCATCTGGCTGGACCACGTCCACCGCGTCGCCACCCTCGTGCTGGCCGTGCTGGTCGCCGGCCACGTCCTGGTCGCCGTGGGTGTCCTGCCCGGCTACCGGGGCGTGTGGCGTGCCATGCACCGCGGCGGCCGGGTGCCCGCGGCCACGGTCGAACGCCTGTGGCCCGAGACCGCGGACGATCCGCCCTCGACCCCTCATCCTCCGGCCGATGGAGCGACGAACACCTCACAGCGGCAGGTCGCCGCCGTGAGAGAGGAGTCGAGATGACCACGACCCGCATGCGAGCCCTCTGGACCGGGCTGATCCTGAGTGCACTGGCGTTCGTCCTGCTCATGCCCACCGCGATCGAGTACGGCCTGATCGCCG
>DATBGF010000234.1:0-6285 GCA_036558145.1 Acidimicrobiales bacterium | reverse complement strand
TGCCAACCGCTTGAACCCCGGTTCAACCGCCCGGAAGGCGGTAAGGTGCCGCGATGCCCAAGCCCACCTCGACGCCGGCCCCGAGCCGCCGGGAGATGCGGCGCCAGCTGTCCCAGGACGTGAGCCGGTCCCAGCTGCTCGACGCGGCCGAGGAGGTCTTCGGCCGCAAGGGGTTCCACGAGACCACCCTCAAGGAGGTGGCGGAGCTGGCCGAGTTCTCGGTCGGGTCCGTGTACTCGTTCTTCGACTCCAAGGACGACCTGTTCCGCCAGATCTTCGTGCGCCGCGGCGAGGAGTTCATGCCGGGGATGCACGAGATCCTGGGCGCCGAGGGCGACCCCGTCGACCAGCTCCACCGCCTCGTCGACTTCGAGATCGGGTTCTTCCGCCAGCACCCCCGCTTCGGGCGCCTCTACCTGCGCTACTCCAGCGCCACGATGCTCAGCGCCGACCGCGAGATCGACCTGGCGATGCAGGACCGCTACGAGGAGGCGATGGCGCTCCAGTCCGGGCTGTTCGCCCGGGGCCAGGCCGCCGGCGCCCTGCGGGACGGCGACCCCGAGGTGCTGGCCCGGCTGTTCTCGGGGCTGATCTCCGCGTTCCAGGCGGTGGACCCCGCGGTCGTGTCGGACGATCCCGATGCCCCCGAGCGGCTGGGGCTCGACGCCCTCCACGCCCTGGTGGCCGACGCCTTCGTCATCCGCTGATGCCCGCGGCCGGCGACCCGCCCGAGGGCGACTGGCTGGGCACGCCCTACCTGCGCCTGGAGCGGCACGGCCCGCTGGCCCGGGTGGTGATCGACCGGCCCGAGGCCCGCAACGCGCTCACGCCGGCGATGTACTTCGGCCTGCGCTACGCGATCGAGCACGTCGGCCGGGACGCCGGACTGGCCGGCCTGCTGGTGACCGGGGTGGGGGACGTGTTCGCGCCGGGCGGGGATCCCTGGTCCAACGACGACGGCTGGGCCGACCTGCCCACGCTGCTCGGCATGGACAACACGCCGTTCGACGCCGTGCGCCGGTCCCCCAAGCCGATCGTGGCCGCGGTCAACGGGCTGTGCCAGGGCGGCGGGCTGGTGATCGCCATGCTGAGCGACGTGGCCGTGGCCAGCGAGCGGGCGACCTTCCGGGCGCCCGAGCTGTTCCGGGGCATCGCCGACACCAACTACGCGGCGGTGCTGCCCCGCCAGATCGGCCCGGCCCGGGCCCGGGACATGCTCATGACCGGACGGGAGGTCTCGGCCGCCGAGGCGCAGGACTGGGGACTGGTCGCCCGGGTCGTGCCCCACGACGACCTGACGGCCGAGGCCACCGCAGTGCTGGAGCAGTGCTGCCGGACCGCTCCCGGCGCCCGCCACGAGGTCAAGCGCGTGCTGCACGACTACTACGGCGGCTACGACCGCATGGCCATGGACGCCAGCCTGGCCGGGCCCGAGCCCGCCGAGGGCTGGGCCGCGTTCCGGGAGAAGCGCTCGCCGGACTGGGTGCATCCCGACCTGCGCCGCCCCGGCCGGCTCTGAGTCAGGCGACGGGCACGCTCTCCCAGCCCCGCACCGTGCTGGTGTGGAGGCGGACCGCCCGGTCGCGGTCGACGGTCCAGTCCGGGTGGCGGGCCAGCACCTCCTGCAGGGCCACGCGGCCCTCCAGGCGGGCCAGGGCGGCGCCGATGCAGAAGTGGATGCCGTAGCCGAACGACACGTGCGAGTCGAAGCTGCGGTGGATGTCGAAACGCTCGGCGTCGGGGTAGTGACGCTCGTCCCGCCCGGCGGATCCCGTGATGAGCAGCACCTTGGAGCCCTCGGGGATGGTGACGCCGTGGCGCTCGACCTCCCGGCTGGTCCAGCGGCCCTGGACCGGCGAGGGCGCCTCGTAGCGCAGCAGCTCCTCCACCGCGTTGGGCAGCAGCGTGGCGTCGGCGGCCAGCTCGGCCCGCTGGTCGGCGTGCTCCTCCAGGACCACCGCGGCCCAGCCCAGCAGCCGGGCGACCGTCTCGGTGCCCGCGCTCACCAGCAGGTTGGCGAAGTCGGCGCACTCGCGCAGGGTCAGCTCGGCCTGGACCAGGCCGGAGAGCAGATCGTCGCCCGGATGCTCCGCCCGCTCCTTCATCAGCCCGGTCAGGTAGCCGTCGAGCTCGATGCGGGCGGTCAGTGAGACGTCGTTGAGCATGCCCACGTCCGGCTCGATGTGGAACGTGGTGTCGATCTGCTCCTTGACCCAGGCCCGGTCGGCGCTGGGCACGCCGAGCAGCTCGCAGATCACCATGGACGGCAGCACCGCGCCGAAGTCCCCGACGAAGTCGAACCCGCCGCCGTCCCACGGGGCCAGCAGGCCGGCGCACAGCTCGCGGATGTGGTCCTCCAGGCCGGCCATGCGGCGGGGCGTGAACGCCCGGGACACCAGCGACCGCAGCCGGGTGTGCTCGGGCGGGTCCTGGAAGATCATCAGCCCGCTGGGGATGGGCTCGGCCGTCATCATCTCCAGCACGGTCCCGTGGCTGGACTGGAACGTCGCCGGGTCCCGGTGCGCGGCCTCGACGTCGTCGTAGCGGCTGAACGCCCAGAAGTCGTGGCGGTCGTTGCGGTAGGCCGGGGCCTCGTCCCGCAGCCGGCGCCAGATCTCGTACGGCGTCTCGTCGATCTCGACGTCGATCGGGTCCCAGTAGAGGTCCACGACGGTCCCTTCCCCCGGTGAACGGCAGTTCAGGCTGATGGTAACGTCGTTCAGATGGGGGATGCATGAGCGCCGGGTGGATCACCGACGACGAGCGCACGGTCGTGGAGCTGCTGCAGGCGCGGCTGGAGTCGGATCCTGACGGTCCCTACCTGGACGTGACCGGCACCGCGGCCACCGCGGCCGAGGTCGCCGACGTGTCCGGACGGCTCGCAGGCGCGCTGATCGCGCTGGGCGTGGGACCCGGCGACCGGGTGGCGACGCTGATCGAGAACTCGCCCGAGGCCATGTTCTCGTGGTGGGGGATCGTGCTGGCCGGCGCGGTCGCAGTCCCCATCAACACCGCCTACAAGGGCGAGTACCTGCGCCACCAGCTGGGGGACTCCGGCTCGCGGGTGCTGATCGTGGAGGCGTCGCTGGCAGATCGGGCGGAGCCGGTCGTCCCCCAGGTCGACGGGCTCGCCCACGTCGTGGTCGTGGGCGGGGAGGCGCAAGCCGTCGCCGGGGCCACGGTCCACGGCTGGGACGACCTGCTGGCCGGCGCCTCGGTGCCGCCTCCGCCCGCGGTGCGGCCCTCGTCGCTGGCCACGTTCGTGTACACGGGCGGGACGACCGGGCCGTCCAAGGGCTGCATGCTCAGCCACCGCTACCACGAGGTGCTGGCCCGCCAGATCGGGATCTGCTGGCACCGCACCGCCGAGGACGTGGTGTGGACGCCGCTGCCGATGTTCCACTTCAACGCCATCGTCACGGCCATCCTCGGACCGCTGATCTACGGCGGCCGGGCCGCGATCGAGCGGCGCTTCTCGGTGTCCCGCTTCTGGCCCGAGATGAACCGGACCGGCGCCACGGTCACCTCCACCCTCGGGACGATGGCCTACCTGCTGGCCCACGACGTCGACCGCCCGGAGATGCCGGGGTCGCGGGCGCCCGAGGCCAACACCAGCCTCCGGCTCATCGGTGCGGCGCCCTTGCCGGTCGAGGTGGACAGCATCCTGCGGTCCCGCTTCGGGGTCGAGACGTTCAGCGGCGCCTACGGGGTCACCGAGGCGTCGCTGGTGTCGTGGCAGCCTCCTGGGGTGGAGAACAAGCCGAACGCCGCCGGGGTGATCAACGACCAGCACTTCGACGTGCGCATCTTCGACGACGACGACCACGAGCTGCCCCGGGGGACAGAGGGCGAGATCGTCATCCGGCCGCTGCGGCCCCACACCATGTTCGAGGGCTACTGGGGCCGGCCCGAGGCCACCGTCGAGGCCAGCCGCAACTGGTGGTACCACACCGGCGACGTGGGCCGGATCGACGACGAGGGCTACCTGTTCTTCGTCGACCGCAAGGCGGATTACCTGCGGCGGCGGGGCGAGAACATCTCCAGCTTCGAGGTCGAGCGGGCGCTCATGTCCCATGGGGCGCTGGCCGACGTGGCCGTCCACGCGGTGCCGAGCCCGCTGACGGAGGACGACCTCAAGGTCACCGCCACGGTGAAGGAGGGCGCGAGGGTGAGCGAGGAGGAGCTGTTCCGCTGGTGCGTGGACCAGCTCCCGTACTTCGCCCTGCCCCGCTACATCGAGTTCCGGGCCGAGCTGCCCCGGTCCCCGGTGGGCCGGGTGCTCAAGCGGGACCTGCGGGCCGAGGGCGTCACCGCCGCCACCTGGGACGCGGAGGCCGCGGGGGTCACGTACGAGCGGCGGTAGCGTCCGGTCATGGCCAAGGCGTACTGGATCAACACGTTCCGCTCGATCAGCGACCAGGAGAAGCTCGACGCCTACCGGGAGCTGGCCGGGCCCGCCATGCGGGCCGCGGGCGGGCGCTTCCTGGCTCGGGGCATGCCGGCCGCCGTGTTCGAGTCCGGGATCATGGAGCGCACGACCCTCATCGAGTTCGACAGCGTCGAGCAGGCGGTCGCGGCCTACGACAGCCCCGCCTACCAGGAGGCCCTACGGGCTCTGGGCGACGGGGCCGAGCGCGACCTGCGGATCGTCGAGGCGGCCGAGGGCTGAGCTTCCGGCTCACCAAGCTTCCGCCAGCAGGGAGGCGAACAGCGCCTCGGCGTCGCAGGCCAGGCCCTTGCGGGCGAACCAGGTGCACAGCGTGACCACGTCGTGGTGCAGCAGGTCGAAGCCGTGCGGGTTGAGGACCAGGTCGACGGCCTGGGGGAAGTCGATGATCCAGGCCCGGTCGCGCCACCACAGCACGTTGTACGGCGACAGGTCGGCGTGGACCAGTCCGGCCCGGACCAGCGCCACCAGGTCCTCGCACAGCTGGGCGTAGGCGGTGGCCAGGTCCTCGGGACCGAGGCGGGCGTTGACCAGCCGGGGCGCGGCCACGCCGCCGTCCCCGATCAGCTGCATGAGCATGCCGTCGCCGGTGAACTCGACGGGGTAGGGCACGGTGGCCCCGGCCTCGTAGGCGCGCGTGAGCGAGTCCAGCTCCTGGCCGGGCCAGCGCTCGGCGAGCAGGTGCTTGCCGTAGTCGGTCATGCGCTCGACGGCCCGCTGGTCCCGGCTGTAGCGGAACTTGCGGCCCTCGTGGTAGCGGACGTCGTCGGTGAACGTGCGGGCGCGCGTGAACCCGAGGGCCTGCAGCTCGCCCTTCACCTTGACCTTGGTCGGTCGGTAACGCTTGTGGGCCAGGATGGCCGACTGGGTGCCGTCGAGCGTGCGCCGCTCGACCACGAACACCTCGGCCTCCTTGCCGGTCTTGAGCAGGCCGAGCACCTCGTCGACGGTGCCGCCCTCCATGAGCCACGCCGGTGCGGCGCGCTCGGTCTCGTGCGTGGGCACGGGTATCCCTCCAGGGATGCGGAGCTTCGGTCGGGTCAGAAGGCCCGACGGCTCGCAGGACGCCCCCGAAGGCCGGATCAGTGCCGGTGGAAGGACGCGGAGCCGCGGGCAGGCAGGAAGGTCTCGACATTCACGTCGGACTTACCTCCTTCTCCGCAACGCGGCTCAGGGCCCGGCCACACCGGGCGCGTCCGAGCAGCTTCCCACATCGCCCCTGTGGGTGCGACGGAATTACGAACCGCACCACAACTGCGTCATAGCCGGCGAGCTGGCGCCTCTCATCGGGTGGCGCTGGGGGTCGCCGTGTCCGAGAAGACGGACGGACCCACCGCGCCCTAGGACCCAGAGAAGGAAAGCCGATGTCCGATCCGACACAGATCCAGCCGGTGCCCACGATGGCCCCACCCCCTCCCCCTTGGCACACCCCGGTGAAGAAGCGCCGCCGTTGGCCATGGGTGCTCCTCGCTGTGGCTCTCCTGGGCTTCGGTGGCTGCACGGCCATGGTCGTCGCCGCCGGATCAGCCGTGGACAACGCGGTGGACGAGGCCAACAAGCAGACCGAGGCCAACGGTGGCATCTCCACGGGCGCCGGCTCGCAGGACGCCAGCGCCGACGTCGGGACGCCCGCCGTCGACCCGCCCGAGTTCGGCATGAGTCACGTTCGCATCCCCGTGACGAACAACTCGTCCAAGCGCAGCGATTACTGGATCGAGCTCTCGGTCACGTCGGCCGATGGGGCAACCCAGTACGACACGACCATCGCCACCCTGAGCAACGTCGAGCCGGGCCAGTCGGCCACGGCCGAGACCGTGATCACCAAGGACTTCCCTGCG
>DATBGF010000233.1:0-7597 GCA_036558145.1 Acidimicrobiales bacterium | reverse complement strand
GGCGTTCTGGCCAACAACCTGATCGACATCGGAACGTCCGTGAAGATCTGGGGTGGCGCCGACGACTCGACCGATGCTCCCGCTCTCATCGAGGGCGAGGTCACGGGCATCGAGGCGGACATCCACCGCAACGTCACCTACACCACGATCCGGGGCTACGAGAAGGCCCACCGGATGCAGCGTGTGCGGAGGACGTACGTCTACCGCAACATGAAGGATTCCGACATCGCGCAGCAGATGGCCTTGAAGTACGGCCTCGTGACGGCGCCCCCGCAGATCGACTCGACGAGCGGTGTGCATGACGCGCTCGCCCAGTTCAACCAGACCGACTGGGAGTTCCTCAAGTGCCGGGCCGCGGAGAACGGCTATGACTTCGGTGTCGTGCAGGGCTCGTTCGTGTTCCGCGAGCCGAAGGCCACGAGCGACACGCCGATGTTCCTGGGACTCTTCCCCTTGCCGGGCGGCCCTCCCACGCTGAGCGCCGGCGACAACCTGGTGCACTTCCGGCCGAGGGTGACCGCGAGCGGACAGGTGCCGAAGGTGATGGTGCGGGCGTGGGATCCGAAGCAGAAGGACGCCATCATCGGCCGCGCCAACGCGGACACGAAACAGATCTCGCTCGACGACATCGACGGCGCGTCCGACCTGTTCGACAAGTTCATGTTGCCGCCGCGCATCCCGGACATCCCCATCCCCGTCCTCATTCCGGGCACCGGCGCGAGCATCGACTGGGGTGTCAAGGAGGCGCTGCCGACATCGGTCAACGGCGACGTGTACGCCATCGTCGACCGGCCGCTGAGCAACTCGGGCGAGGCGGATGGCATGGCGAAGAGCCTCGCGGAGCACGTGGCGTCGACCTTCGCCGAAGCCGAGGGCACGTGCGAGGGCAACCCGCTCGTGCAAGCGGGCATCACCGTGAAGATCGACAACACGCCTGGCTACTTCTCGGGCAAGTGGGTCGTCACCAACGCTCGCCACGTCTTCGACGAGGACAACCCGCACTCGTCCTATCTGACGCACTTCATCGTGAGCGGCCGGCAAGAGCGGTCGATCCTCGGCCTGACGTCGATGGGCCAGAGCAACGCCGGCGCGGCCGCGCCCCCGCGGATCGACGGTGTGGTGCCCGCGATCGTCGTCGACAACAACGACCCGAACAAGAACGGTCGTGTCCGGCTCGCGTTCCCGTGGCTGGCCGACAACTACGTCTCGGACTGGTGTCGGGTCATGCAGGTGGGCATGGGCAAGAAGGGCGGCTGGATGCTCATTCCCGAGCCCGACGACGAGGTGCTCGTCGCCTTTGAGTTCGGTGACGTCCGCCGTCCCTACGTCGTCGGCGGCCTGTCCAACCCGAAGGACTCGAAGAAGGTGCCGATCCCGGACGTAACGATGGGAAAGGTCGCGGAACGCGGCTTCGTGTCGCGCGACGGGCACAAGTTGGTCTTCACCGAGGATCCGACCCCCGATCCGACAGACGCGATCCCCAAGCAGAAGACCGGCATGCGGATCGAGGACAAGGACGGGAAGCTCAAGATCAACCTCGACATGAAGCAACCCGTGGGCAAGAAGATCGAGATCGAGGTCAACGGAGCAGCAGGAGGCTGCAAGTTGTCGATGGACGACATGGGCGCCATCACGATCGAGTCGACCACGCCGGGCGCGGGTCAGATATCGATCAAGGCACCGATGATCACGATCGAGGCGCAGCAGCAGCTGCAGCTCAAGGGAGCGCTGGTGAACATCGAGTCCACCGGGCCTGCGGCCATCAAGGGCAATCCTCTCGGCCTGAACTGACGGAGCGAACGTGCACGACGACTACATCGGCGCTGGCTGGGCGTTTCCACTGAGAACGAACACGCGCGGTGGCATCGCGCTGGTGCGCCGCGAGCAGGAGCTCGAGGAGGCGATGCGGCTCATCCTCGCGACATACCCCGGCGAGCGGCCGATGCGGCCCGAGTTCGGCTCACGGGTGCGCGACTGGGTGTTCCGCGGCTCGGACACCGAGTCGATCGCGGGCCTCTCGCTCGAAGTCCGCACCGCGATCCTCCGTTGGGAGCCGCGGGTGGACGTGAAGGACGTGCGCGTCACCAGGGACGGCGCCGCCGGCAACAAGCTCCTGATCAACATCCAGTACCAGGCGCTCGACACGAACGACCGCCGCAACCTCGTGTTCCCCTTCTACACGCTTCCCGCCGAGGAGTGACCGACCGCCATGCCGCTTCCCGCCCCCCACCTCGACGACCGCACGTTCCAGTCCCTGGTCGACGACGCCAAGCGGTTGGTGCAGCAGCGCTGCCCCGAGTGGACCGACCACAACGTCCACGACCCCGGCGTCACGCTCATCGAGACGTTCGCCTACATGGTCGACCAGGTCCTCTGGCGGCTGAACCGGGTCCCGGACCGCACCTACGTCAAGTTCCTGGACCTGCTGGGCGTGCGGCTGCGGCCGCCGACCGCGGCCCGGGCGCCGGTCACGTTCTGGCTGTCGGCCGCCCAGCCCACCACGCTCCAGATCCCGCCGGGCACCCAGGTGGCGACGCCCCGCACCGAGAACGAGCCGATCGTGTTCTCCACGCTCCACGAGCTGGACATCGTGCCGTGCGAGATGGCGGTCGTGGCCACCGCCGTCGACGGCACCCAGACCGACCAGACCGACACGGTGAACCACGGCGACGGCTTCTGGTGCTTCGGCCCGCCGCCCCGGGTGCCCGCCATCGACGACTGCTTCTACGTCGGGCTGTCCAACGCCGTGCCGTCGTGCGCGGTGACGCTGCGGTTCGAGTGCCCCACCGCGGGCGTAGGCATCGACCCCCGGTACCCGCCGCTGCGCTGGGAGGCGTGGGACGGCGAGCGCTGGGTCGGCTGCGAGGTCGACAGCGACGGGACCGGCGGCTTCAACTGGTCCGGCGACATCGTGCTGCACGTGCCGTCCGGGCACCGGCCCCACGCCGCGATCGTGTCCCAGGCCGCAGGCTGGCTGCGCTGCCGGGTGATCGAGGCCGAGACCTGGCAGCCCGCCTACGAGACCTCGCCCCGAATCACCAAGGTCACGGCGTTCACCAGCGGCGGGACCATCGAGGCGGTCAACGCCGAGCTGGTCAGCGACGAGATCATGGGCGAGGCCGAGGGCGTGCCGGCCCAGCGCTTCCTGCTGCGGAGCCGCCCGGTGGTCCCCGGCGAGCACGCGCTCGACCACGAGGTGGACACCTCCAGCCCGAGCGGCTGGGAGCCGTGGGTCGAGGTCGAGGACTTCGCCGGCTCCGGTCCCGACGACCGCCACTTCCTCGTCGACCACACCAGCGGCGAGGTCGTGTTCGGGCCCGCGGTGCGGGAGGAAGACGGATCGTTCCGCCGCTACGGCGCGGTGCCGCCCAAGGGCGCCGCGGTGCGCATCCGGCGCTACCGGACCGGCGGCGGCCAGCGGGGCAACGTGGCCCGCCACGGCGTCAGCGTGCTCAAGAGCTCGGTCCCGTTCGTGGCCACGGTCACCAACCGGCGCCCGGCGCAGGGTGGGACCGACGGCGAGGACGTCGAGAACGCCAAGCTGCGCGGCCCGCTCCTGCTGCGGACCCGGCAGCGGGCCGTGACCGCCGAGGACTACGAGAACCTGGCCCGGGCCGCGGCGCCCGACATCGCCCGGGTCCACTGCGTGCCGGTGGAGGACCCGGCCGGCGTGGGCGGCGTGCGGGTGCTGGTCGTGCCGTCCGTCGACGACGGCGAGCACAACAGCCTGGAGTTCCACCAGCTGATGCTGAGCGACGACGTCTACGAGCGGGTGGTCGACTACCTGGACGAGCGGCGCACGATCGGCGCCAGGGTGCTGGTCCAGCCGCCCGACTACGTGGGCGTCACGGTGGTGACCCGGCTGCGGGCCAAGCCCAAGGCCGACCCCCGCACGCTGGAGCAGGACGCGATGGCCGCCCTGTACGCCTACTTCCACCCGGTGCGGGGCGGGCCCGACGGGACCGGCTGGCCGTTCGGGCGGGCCATCGTGGGCGGCGAGGTGTACGCGGTGCTGCAGCGGCTGGCGGGCGTCGACTTCGTGGAGGAGGTGCGGCTGTTCCCCGCCGACCCGGTGGAGCGCACCCGCGAGGCGCAGGTCGACCGGCTCGACCTCGGTTCCCACGACCTCGTGTTCTCCTTCGGCCACCACGTGATGGTGCAGACGTCGTGAGGGGGACCGTCGAGGAGCTGGCCACGCCCCACCCGCTGGGCTACCTGTTGCCGGCGCTCTACCACGACAACGACATCGCGCAGCGCTTCACCGGCGCCCTCGACGTCGTGCTGGCCCCGGTGCTGGCCACGCTGGACTCCAGCCACGCCTACGTCGACCCGCTGCTGGCCCCCCTCGACTTCGTCGAGTGGCTGGCCGAGTGGGTCGGCGTCGAGCTGGACGCGTCCTGGCCCGAGGCCCGCCAGCGGGCGCTCGTGGCCCGGGCGGCCGACCTGTTCGCCTGGCGGGGCACCGCGCGCGGCGTGTCCGATCTGGTGGCCATCTACACGGGCGTGGTGCCCGAGATCGTCGAGTCCGGCGCCACCGCCTGGACCGGCGCCCCGCCGCCGTCGGGCGAGCTGCCCGGGTTCGCGGCCGGCGAGATGGTCGTGCGGGTGCGGGTCGAGCCGGGCGACGCCGAGGCGATCGACCCGATCCGGCTGGACCGCCTGGTGGCCGCGGCCAAGCCCGCCCACATCGCCCACCGGGTCGAGGTGTTCGAGGTGGCCCCGGCCGCGCCCGCGCCCCGGCGCCGGTCCGCTTCCCGGCGCGCGGTCGAGGCGGCTCCCGAGGCTCCGCCCGAGCTGGAGGCGCCCCCGCCCCCGCCTCCGCCGTCCCCCGAGGAGCCGCAGGCCGGCGACCTGGACGGCGACTGGCCCGGCGGCGACGGGGAGCAGGGCTGAGCCATGCCTCCCGGAAGCCCCAAACCCCAGGTCAGCCAGGGCTGAGCCATGCCTCCCGGACCCGCCCTGCGCGCCGGCGACACGGCCCTCTGCCCACTGTCCGACGGGCCCAAGCCCCACGTGGGCGGGCCGATCACGCCGGCGGCCACCGTGCCCACGGTCCTCATCGGCGGCATGCCGGCGGCCGTGGCCAACAGCATCCCGGGCGGGATCCCGTGCGTCTCCCCGGCGCCCAACGGCATCGCCATGGGCAGCGCGACGGTCCTGATCGGCGGGTTCCCGGCCGCCCGGCTGTCCGATCTGAGCATGCACGGCACCCCGATCGTCCCCGGACCGGGCTGCCCCACGGTCATCGTCGGGGGCTGAGCTAAGGGGGCCTTAGGCGCCTCAGACCGCCGTCGTATCAGGCAGATGACGGATGTGGGCGGGGGGCTCAGGGGCGCACGATCGTCGCCATGACCCCCACTCTCAGCCTCGTCCGCACCGTGGTCCGCCCGGCCACCGTCGCCGACGTCCCCGGCATCGCCGAGGTGATCCGGGCGGCCTACGAGGAGCACGCCCCGGTGCTCGACGCCCGCCATCCCGGCTACCTGACCGATCTCGGCGACGTCGAGTCGCGGCTCGCCACCGGCACCGTGCTGGTGGCCGAGGCCGGCGGCACCCTGACCGGGACCGTCACGCTCCACCTCGACGCCTCCCCCGAGGGCGTCGCCCGGCCGCGGCACCGGGCCGTCGTGCGGGCGCTGGCGGTGGACCCGGAAGCCCGTGGTCAGGGCACCGCCCGGGCCCTGATGCGGTCCCTCATCGCCCACGCCATGCGGGCCGGTGCGGACGAGCTGTGCGTGCGCACGCCCCCGTTCATGACCGCGGCCGTGGCGCTGTTCGAGTCGCTCGGCTTCGATCCGGAGGCGGCCCTCGGCGGGTCGGGCGCCATGCTCGCCTACCGGCTGCGGCTCACCGGCGGCCGCCCCGCCGCCCGGCACCGGCTCCACCGCATCAACGCCCAGGCGCCCTGGCCGGTCCGCCGGCACGGCGACGAGCTCGTCTCCCCCGTCTGGATGGCAGGGAGGTGACCACGATGACCACGATCTACCGCACCCAGGGCTACCCCTACGACGCCGCCCTGGCCCGCCGCCTCGGCGAGGACCGGGCCGCCCGGCGCGCCCGGCGCCGCCGGGCCCGCGCCCAGACCCCCCGTACCCCGCGCCGGCCGACTCGCCGCTGAGCCCCGCTCAGTGCGAGTGGGTGTGGCCGCGGTTGCGGTCGAGGATCCACTGTGAGACCTCGCGCTTGTGCTGGTTGAGCCAGCCGGCCAGCGTCGAGCGCCACCACGTCGTCTCGTACGGGTGGTTGACGATCCGGTCCACCTCGGCCTCGAGCTTCTCGGGCGTCGTGCGGGCCGCGGCCACCGCCCGGTCGGCGGCGGTGGCGGCCCGGGCCCCCCGCCCGAGCGGCCGGCCGACGGTGCCGCGCTGGCGCGCCAGCATGGCCAGCTGCTCGTTGTAGTGGGCGTCCGAGCGCTGGGCCGGATCGTGGGCCGCGTGCTCGCCCTCCGTCTCCGGCTCGCCCAGCTGGGCGATCTCGTGGGCGGCGGCGTCGACCAGTCCGGCCACCGTGCCGGCGATGGCCCGCTGCGCGCCCGACAGCGTCTCGTCGAGGTGCTGGTCGATCCAGGACTTGAGCGCCGCGCAGGCGCTCTCCGCCAGGTGGGCTGACGGGTTGCCGCGCAGCGTGGTGATCAGGTCGTCGATCTTGCGGGCGAGCTTGCGGCCGCCGGGGAAGCGGGCCGCGTCCTTGCGGGCCCCGTCGGCCAGGTCGCCCAGCTGCTTGACCAGGTCGTCGATCAGCTTGCTGGGCAGCTCGTCGGCGTGGCCCGTCTCCCGGATCCGCCCGGCCATGTCCCGGGTCTCGTGGAAGGACCGGCCCCGCTCGCGGTCCATCGCCTCGGTGTCGATGAGCGGATCGAGGTGCTCGCCTTCTTCCTCCTCCTCGTTGGGGAGGGTGCCCTCCAGCCCGGGGGCCGGACCGGTCGAGCCCAGCTCCCGCCACGCCTGGGTCAGCAGGCCCATGATCGTGCGGTCGGCCTCGTTGGCCATGAGGAACGCGGCCCCGAAGAACGGCGAGTCGGCGTGGTCCTTGGCCAGCTGCGAGTGCGAGCCGCCGGCCTTGGCCCAGTCGGGCAGCTTGTCGAACTGGGCGATGCGCTCGCCCGCCTCGTTCACCGGGTCGAGCGCGGCCAGCACGACCGGCCGGTCGTAGTCGGCCAGGCTGGACAGGAACGTCTTGAGCTCGGGCGAGCTGGCCAGCGCCACCAGCTCCTCGGGCGAGGCGGCCTGGAGCCGGGCGGCCATGGCGCTGCCGGCCGGCCCGGGTGCCGCGTTCCGAACGGCGTCGACCAGCGCGGTGCGCAGCGCGCCGTCCGGTCCCAGCTGGGACTTGACGTCGGCGATCTTGCGGTACACCGGGCTCTCGGCCACGTCCGTGGCCCCGCTCGCCCCCTCGAGGGCGTCCATCAGCGTCAGGACCCCGCGCTTGTAGGCGGTCGTGAGCAGCTCGCGGAGCTTCTTCTTGAAGGCCTCCTCGGCCTTGGTGAGCGCCGGCAGCAGCTTCTCGCGGATCTCGGCGGGCAGCTTCTTCACCGCCTCCTTGACCACGCCCCAGGCCTGCTCGATCTCCTCGCCGCCGTGCTTGAGGTAGTACGCCA
>DATBGF010000232.1:0-2931 GCA_036558145.1 Acidimicrobiales bacterium | reverse complement strand
AGGCGTACTACGCAGCGACCTATGGGCTGCCGACGGCCCTGTTCCACGGGTTGGGGCGCAACCTGGTCATGGACGAGGCCTGGCTCGCACGGCTGTTCGACGAGGTCGACACCCGGACCGCGGCCAAGCAGCTCATGGAGGACCTCGACCTCCACCCCTCCTTCCCGCACTACCGGCCGGCGAACGGGGGCCGCCGCCAGACGCTCAACCTGACGATGTTCTCCGACCACCGCCACGGCGCTGTCGGCTACCACCGGGTGCAGTGGTCCTCTAACCGAGCGGATGTCGCGGCCCGGCTGCGCGACGCCGGCTTCCCGGTGCGCCCGGGCAAGCTCGGTGGCGCCCGTGTCGAGGTCTCGCGCAAGTCCTACCGCGAGGCCCTGGCCTTCGCCCGCGACATGGCCGCCGCCGGCGGGCTGGACATCGCCCGGCGGGCCGCGGTCGGGGGCAAGCTCTATCCCTTCATGCCCCTGGCTCACCTGCGGGTCGGCATGCACGTGCTGGTGGAGGGGCCGGACGGGCTGACAGAGGCCCGGGTCGAGGCGGTCGAGGTCGACGACTACGACGGCCCCGTGCACGACATCGAGGTCGACCCCACCCACACCTACCTGGCCGAAGGCGTGCTGGTGCACAACAGCATCTACGCCTTCCGGGGCGCCGACATGCGCAACATCGTCGAGTTCGAGGACGCCTTCCCGGACACTACGGTGGTGCTGCTGGAGCAGAACTACCGGTCGACCCAGACCATCCTCGACGCGGCCAACGCGGTCATCGCCAACAACGCGAGCCGCAAGCCGAAGGAGCTGTGGACCGACCACGGCGCGGGGGATCCGCTGGTGCGGTACCACGCCGACGACGAGGTGGACGAGGCGCAGTGGATCACCCGGGAGATCGCCCGCCTGCACGACGGCGACGAGGTGACCGGGCCCACGGGCGTCCCCTTGCAGTGGGGCGATGTGGCCGTCTTCTACCGCACCAACGCCCAGAGCCGGGTGCTGGAAGAGCAGCTCATGCGGGCCGACATCCCCTACAAGGTCGTCGGTGGCACCCGGTTCTACGACCGCAAGGAGGTCAAGGACGCGGTCGCCTACCTGCGGGCCGTCGTCAACCCGGCGGACGAGGTGTCGATCAAGCGGATCATCAACGAGCCCAAGCGGGGCGTGGGCTCCACCTCGATCGGCAAGCTCGACGCCTACGCCACCGCCCACAACCTCTCGTTCCTCGACGCCCTGCGCCGGGCCGACGACGCCGGGGTCGGGGGCCGGGCCGCGTCGGGGATCGAGACGTTCCTCGGCCTGCTGGACGACGTGTCCGACCTGGCCACCGGCAGCCCCGGGCCGCTCCTGCAGCAGATGCTGGAGCGCTCCGGCTACCTCGACCAGCTGGAGTCCGAGCGCACCATCGAGTCCGAGGGCCGGCTGGAGAACCTGGCCGAGCTGGTCGGGGCGGCCAACGAGGCCGAGACCGTGGCCGAGTTCCTCGAGGACATCAGCCTGGTGGCCGACACCGACGACCTGAGCGACGACACCACCTCGGTCGTGCTCATGACCCTGCACTCGGCCAAGGGCCTCGAGTTCCCCGTCGTGTTCCTCATCGGGCTGGAGGACGGCGTCTTCCCCCACCTGCGCTCGCTCACCGAGCCCGACCAGCTGGAGGAGGAGCGCCGCCTCGCCTACGTCGGCATCACCCGGGCCCGGCGCCGGCTGTACCTCACCCACGCCTGGAGCCGCACCCTGTTCGGGGGCACCCAGTACAACCCGCCGAGCCGCTTCCTCGACGAGATCCCGGCCGGGCTGGTCCACGACGTGGAGGGCCACCGGCGGGCCAGCCGGGGCGGCGGGCGCACCTATGGCCGGGGCGGATGGCAGCCGGGGGACGGGGCCCGCGGCGGCGACCGGGCGCTGCGGGTGGCGGAGAGCCGGGACCGCATGGTCGACAAGGCACTGGAGTCCCGCAAGCCGTCGCGCAGCGGCGCCGAGGCGCTCGGCCTCAAGATCGGCGACGACGTGCGCCACAACGTCTTCGGCGAGGGCGTGATCCTCGACATGAGCGGCAGCGGCGACAAGACCGAGGCGCTCGTGCGCTTCCGGGACGTCGGGGAGAAGCGCCTGCTGCTCTCGTGGGCGCCGCTCACCAAGCTCTGACGGGGTGACGGGCGCCAATACGCGCGAGAATGTGTCAATTGGCGTGTAGGGGGAACGTCAGGCCACTCCCAAGGGTCTGTACCCTCGGATCCCCCCTACAACCCCCCTGTTCCGGGCGGAGGAGCATCAGAAGTGTCCAACCAAGGCCCCCAGCCGCAGCACTCGGCGTCGAGCGGTGACCCCGCTCCGGAGTCTGCGGCCCGCCTGACCGGTTCCCGGCGCATCGCCCTGATCGCCGGCGTCGTCATCGTGGTGCTCGCGGCCACCGTGGGCGTGAGCCTGGCCGTGACCTCGGGCGGGGACGGCGAGTCCGCCGCCAACCACGCCGACCGCACCACGACCACCGAGCGCCCGACGACCACCGCGGCGCCCACCACGACCACGGCGCCCACCACGACGACCACGGTGCCGCCCGAGACCACGACCACGCTCCCGCCGACGACCACGACCACGGCGCCGCCCGATCCGGCGTCCGACGGCAAGCTGGAGCTGGGGGAGGGCGGCGACGCCGTCATGGCCCTCCAGCAGCGGCTCCGCGACCTCGGCTACTGGCTGCCCGAGCCCGACGGCAGCTACGGCCAGCTCACCCGCCAGGCGGTCATGGCGTTCCAGAAGTACGAGGGCCTCGGGCGTGACGGCGTCGCCGGGCCGGCGACACAGGAGCGGCTGGCCGGGGCGAGCCGGCCCACGGCCCGGGGCGGCGGCGGCCTCGAGATCGACCTGGAGCGCCAGGTGCTGCTGGTGGTGGACGGCGGCCAGGTCCAATGGGTCATCAACACCTCCACCG
>DATBGF010000231.1:0-7661 GCA_036558145.1 Acidimicrobiales bacterium | reverse complement strand
GCCGGCACGCTGAGCCGGTTGGCCCGTGTAGGCGAGGAAGACCGTCGTGGCTCCTGGCTCGAGGCCACGCTCCTCCAGCGCGGGGCCCAGCGCCGCGGCCGTCGCCCGGTCGTCGCACGCCAGCTCCAACGAGTCGACGGCCAGGGCGTCCTCGGCCTCGGCCACCAACGCGTCGACGTCGGCGGCCGCCACACCCGGCCGGACCGTCCCGTGCCCCCGGCCGGTCGACGCGGGCCGGTTGAACCACCCGAACCGGCCCTCCACCAGCTCGTAGCCCATCTCCGGGGTGGACTCCCGGTACCAGCGGGCCACCTCCACGACCAGCTCGTCGTGGGCGGGGTGCCGGGCCATCCCGCCAGTCTCACCGATCCTGTGGCCATCGCCGAGAACAGGCGCCCGGAACGCACGAGGCCCGGTCGCTGGGACCGGGCCTATGCGTTCGATTGGTGGCGGGGGCGGGATTTGAACCCGCGACCTTCGGGTTATGAGCCCGACGAGCTACCAGACTGCTCCACCCCGCGTCGTTGGGGAGAGACAACATAGCCCGCCACGGTCGCTTCGCCAACTTCAGGGCGGCCGGAAGACCACAGGGGTGGTGTCGGCGGCCGCGACCGTGGTCGGAGCGGCGGGCGCTGTCGTGGTGGTGGTGCCTCCACCGGCGGTGTTGTCGCCGGGAGACGCGCTCTGGAGGACCGTGTTGGCCTGCTGGACCAGGGCCCTGGCCTGGGTGGACTTGTCCTGGTACTCGCCCAGGTCGCCGGCGGCCAGCGCCTGGTCGGCCTCCGAGAAGAGCGTTTGCGCCTGGTCCAGCAGGTCCTGGGCCTGCTGGGCCGCGGTGCCGGTGGGCGGCGGTTCGACGCCGGTCGGCGGCTCGCCCTGGGTCGGAGGTTCCTGCTGGGTGGGGATGGACTCGCCGAACAGCGCGGCCAGCGCCTCGGTGAGCGTGTCCTCGATCACCACCTGGTCGCCGAACGTGGCGATGACCTTGGTCAGCTGGGGCAGCCGCCGGGCCTCGTTCTCGGACACCACGTAGAACGGCTGGACGTAGACCAGCGCGTTGTCGATCGGGATGAGCAGCAGGTTGCCGTAGAGCACCTCCGAGCTGCCGAGGCCCAGCTCCGTGTCGTTCTGCGACACCTTCGCGTCGCCGCGGATGTTGGCCGCGGCGATGCCCGGTCCCGGTGGGAGGTTGCCCGAGGGCATCTGGTAGACGACCAGCTCGCCGTAGTGGTCGCCGTCCATGCGCGCGGCCATGAACGCGGTCAGCTGCTGGGTCTCCTGGTTCTCGTTGCTCTGCGGGACGAACGGGCGCATGAGGACCATCTCGGGGTCCTGCGACAGCGCCCCGGGCGTCGGCGGCGCCGCCGACGCGTCGGGACTGGTGTCGGTGATGGCGTCGGCCTGCAGGTTCGGCAGCTGCAGCATCTGGTAGTAGGGAGCGATGCGGGCCGCCCGCTCCTGGCCCGTCGGCTGGCCCTGCTGGTCGGTGACCTGCGTGCTCGCCTCCGCCCCGGCGGTGCCCGGGTCGCGGGCCACCCGCCAGGCGTCCTCCTGCGTGTAGAAGTTGTCCGGGTCGGTCAGGTGGTACCGGCCGTAGGCGGTGGTCTGGATCCGGAACAGGTCCTCGGGGTAGCGCACGTGCGCCTTCAGCGAGTCCGACATCTCGGCGCCATCGGTGAACAGCTTGGGGAACGCCTTCTGGTACGCCGCCACGATCGGGTCGTGGTGGTCCATGACGTACAGCGTGACGGTGCCGTCGTAGGCGTCGACGGTCGCCTTGACCGAGTTCCGCACGTAGTTGAAGTCGTGGCGCAGGCCGCTGTTGTTGGCCAGCTGGTCGGTGTCCGCCTTCTCGGCGTAGGGATAGTCGTTGGTCGTCGTGTACAGGTCGATCATCCACTTGATCCCGCCGTCGACCGCCACGGGGTAGGGGTCGGCGTCGGCGTGCAGGAACGGGGCCAGCGCCCGGACCCGGTCGACGACGTCGCGCTCGAAGATGATCTTCGAGCCGTCGGTCATGAAGTCCGAGATCAGCGGGTTGAGGTCGCCGAAGCGCAGGGCGAAGGCGGCCCGGCGCAGCACCGAGCTGGCCTCGACCCCGTCCTCGCCGGTGTAGGTCGTGAACTTGGTGTCCTCGGCGTCCTGGAAGTCGATCTCCTGGCGCTTGGTGTTGACCACCACGTAGCCGTTGAGGTCCTCGCCGAAGTAGATGCCGCCCCGGTCGAGCCGGATCCCCTGCTCCGACAGCCGGGGATCGACCTCGGGGGGCACGTTGGCGATGAGGAACTCGGGCTCGCGGCCCCGCGAAGCATTGGACGGGGCCAGCGCCACGCCGTAGCCGTGCGTGTAGGCCAGGTGGGTGGACTCCCACGAGTCCCCCGGGATGCCCTCGGCGTTGAGCGAGCGGGCACCGATGTTGACCTGGGTGGGCTGCCCGTCGACGGGGTAGCGGTCCACGTCGATGTCGTCGATGCTGTAGTAGTTGCGGATCCGCTGCAGCTGCTCGAACGCGGCGCCCGACACCCGCGGGGCCGGGTCCCACAGGCGGATGTTGCGGATCGTGGGCGCGGCGCCCTGCAGCGAGACCTGGTTCGCGTCGGTGGTGGGCGTGTAGCGCTCGGTCTGCACGTCCTCCAGGTTGAGCGCGGCCCGCGTCGCCTCGATGTTGCGCTCGATGTACGGCCGCTCCTTGGCGGACTCGTTCGGCTGCACCCGGAAGCGCTGCACGTACTGCGGGTAGATCCCGCCGACGGCCACGGCCACGAACACCCACAGGCCGACGGCCACCACCGGCAACGTCCAGCCCCGGCGGAAGATGTTGGCCACGAACAGCACGGCCGCGGCCAGCGAGATCAGCACGAGCAGGTTCAGCGCGGGCAGCTGGGCCTTCACGTCGGTGTACGTCGCACCGTCGACGACACCCCGGCTGGACACGGTCAGCTCGAAGCGCTGCAGCCAGTAGTCGCCCGCCTTCACCAGCGCCAGCACCGCCAGCAGCACCGAGAGGTGCGCCTTGACCTGAGGCGCCACCCGCGGCGACGGCGGCTGCACCCGGATGCCGCCGTTGAGGTAGTGGGCCACCGTGACCACGATCAGGATGATCAGCAGCGAGGCGAACAGCCAGTCGACCACGAACGACAGGAACGGCAGCTTGAACACGTAGAACCCGACGTCGCGATGGAACTGCGGGTCCTTGACCCCGAAGTCGCCGCCGTTCGTGAACAGCAGCCACGAGTTCCACTCGGACGACACGCCGGAGCCGGCGATGATCGCCAGCACCCCGGCCACGATCCCCCGCACCCATCCGGTCCGCTCGGCCACCAGGTCGTGGTAGCGCTCGAGCAGCTCGTCCTCGGGGCCGGCCAGCCGGTACGGCGGGGCGATGCGGTCGGCGATGAACAGGTTCACCCAGCACAGCAGGAAGAAGACGGCCACGAAGATGACGGCCAGGATCACCTTGGCCCCCAGCACGCCGCGCCACACGCCGCTCTGGTGGAGCGAGTCGTACCAGAGGAAGTCGGTGTAGAAGCGAGCGATGCCCCGCAGGGAGGTGAGCAGCACGAACGCCGCCACCAGACCCACGATGAGGATCGTCCTGCCGCGGTTGGGGTGCCCCGGGCGCCGGGTGCGGCGCGGCAGGTCGTCAGGGGCTCGCATGGCCGGGGAGCCTATCGACCGTCCACCCCGCACCGGGATTCGCGTTTCGCGGCTCCCAGGGGCCTCTCAGCCGGCTCTGGGCATTGGGGCCCGGCCGCTCAGGACTGGTCCACGAGCTCGGCCGGCACGACCAGGCAACGGCAGCCCGGATGGGCGGGCGAGCAGCGATCCCCGGTCGGGAACGGCGTGCCCTTGGCGACGGGACCGGCAAGGGCGTTGTCGTCCGCGTCCGGGCACGGCTCGCCGGTCCGGTCCACCAGCCAGCGCAGCTTGGCCCCCTCGGGCGCACCCTCGTAAGCCCCCCACGCGTAGGCGGCCGCGGTGTAGTGGCGAACGGCGGCCCCGATGTGCTGGCCCTTCCACTCGCGGTAGAGGGCGCGCAGCCGCTCGGTGACCTCCTCCAGGTCGCCGTCGCAGTCGTCGAAGCTACGGGCGATGCGCTGGCGCAACGGATCGACCAGGACCCGGCCGAGGCTGCCCGCCAGGTCGTCGCACGAAGGCGAGACGTCGGCACCCACACTCGCAGCCCCATGGGCGGCGGCGGCGTCGAGATCAGGACCGGCAGCGATGGCGAACCGGTCCGCGTGCTCGTCGCCGGCCGGGACCACCTCGGCGAACGTCACGGACTTCCCCCGCCGCAACAGGTCGAGGACCTCGTTCTGCTCGTCGGCCAGGACCCGCTTCAGCCGCCGCCCCAGCTCCCGCTCGACGGTCGCCAGCGTCGCGTCCCGCTCGCGCAGGACCACCACCTCGGGATCCTCGACGACCTCGGGCTCGTCCCCGTGCTCCTCCCCGTGCTCGTCCCCTTGCTCTGCCCCGTGCTCTGCCCCGTGCTCGTCCCCGCCGGCCACGTCCCCGTGCTCGTCCCCGCCAGCGGCGTCCCGGGCCTCCTCCCCCCGCCGCGGCGCGGGCCGCTCGGCACGAATACGGGCGAACAGCTCGTCGACGGACGACTCCTCCCCCTCGACGCCCTCGACGGGCTCCTCCGCGGCTCCCCCCAGAGCCTCAGTGACCGCAGCCTCGGGCTCGGCCTCGGGCTCCGGCTCGGACCAGTCGAGCTGCCCAGTCGCCGTGTCCGGCTCGGCCAGGGACGCCACGACCGTTGCACCCCGGGCCGCCTCGCCGACTGTTCCGTCAGCCCGCTCGGCACCCCCGGCCCGCTCGCCACCGGCGGCCCCCTCGGTCGGACCGTCGCCGGCATCCGGCTCATCCCCAGGCCCCTCAACAACTGAGGCAGTCCCGGACGCCTCGGACGCAGTGTCCGGCTCGATCTCGGCCGGCCAGGCCTGCGCCGGTCCTGCGAGGACGGCGGGCGGGACGTGGCCGTCCTCGTCCCCCTCCTCGTCCAGCTCGCGCAGCATCTCGTCGAGCTCGTCGTCGGACACCTCGGCCGCCGCGATGTCGTCCACCAGGCCCGCCATGCGGGCGACGGACAGCTCGGCCTCCAGGACCTCGACCGACTCCTCGGGCTCCTCGCTGACCCGGCGCATGGCGACCTCGCTGGCCACCTTGGCCTCGGGCAGCGCCACGGTGAGCTCGGCCGTGGCCTCGTCGACCGTGCGCTTGACCACCTCGTAGGCGGCCAGCAGCCGCTCCCGGGCGGCGTTGAGCCGCTCCAGCTGCTCGCGGGCGGTGCGCCGCCGCCGGGACAGGTCGCCCAGCATGCGCTCCCGGACGGCCTGGGCCTCGCCCACCAGCCGGCGCCCCTGCTCGCGGGCCGCGGCCCGGATCTGCTCGGCGGTCGACTCGGCCTCGCTGCGCGCCCGCTCGCCGTCGGCCAGCATGGTCTCCCGCTCGGCCTCCGCGTCCCGCCGCATCACGTCGACGAGGTCACGCCCCTCGGCCCGGCGCAGCTCCACCTCGGCCTCGGCCTCGTGGCGGAGCTGGTCGGCCTCGGCCAGGATCTCCAACCGGCGGGCGGCTGCGTCCCGGTCGGCGGCGTCGATGATGCCCCGGGCCTCGGTCTGGGCCTCGCGCACCATCCGGGCCGCGTTCTCCTCCGCCTTGGTGCGGATGTCGCTGCCCGCCTCCCGGGCCGCTTCGAGCACCCGGGCGGTCTCCTCGCCCAGGAGCTCGACCAGGCGGTGCTGGTCGTGCTTCTCCGCCAGCTCCGCCCGGCTCTCGGCCCGGTCGGCCCGTTCGCGCTCGTGCGCCTCCCCCCGTTGCAGCCGTCCGACCAGGTCGGACAGCTCGTGGAGGTAGGCCCGAACTTCGTTCGGGTCGAACCCCTTCCGCGCGGTGGAGAAGTGCCGGCGGGCGATGCCCGTCGCATCGAGAGGAGGCTCGGGCGACATGGGTCCCGATGGTATGACCCTGCGAGGGCTCGCGCCGAGGGTCAATTTTTCGACCGCCCTGAGTGGTCAGACGGCCGTCACCCGGAGGGAGCAGTCGCCGTGGTACCCACCGGGGGGAGCTCGTCGACGTTGCCGCCCAGGTCGGCCAGGGCCTCCAGGGCATCGTCGAGGTTGTCCACCGGCACGACCTTGAGGTTCTTCCCCGCGTGGGCGAGCGCGTCCTTGTAGTCGGACCGGGGGACCAGGAAGAGCTCGGCGTCCTTCGCCCGCACGGCGGCCGCCTTCTGGCCGGTGCCGCCGACCGGGCCGACGGTCCCGTCGCTGCCGATCGTGCCGGTGGCCGCGATGTCGTGGCCGCCGGTGAGATCGCCAGGGGTGAGGTCGTCGAGGATGGCAAGGGTGAAGGCCAGGCCGGCGGAGGGCCCGCCCACGTCGCCGGTGTCGATCTGGACGTCGATGGGGAAGTCGTACTTCAGCACCACCGGGAACACCGTCACGCCCATCACGGCCCGGTTGGGGTCGTCGGGCGAGGCGGCGAGGGTGAGCTCGACGTCCTTCTCCTCGCCGGTGAGGGGCTGCACGGTCAGCGTGACCTTGTCGCCAGGAACGTGCTGGGCCAGCAGCCGGCTCATGTCCTCGCTGTCGTCGAACCGCTCGCCCCCGATGGCCACGATCGTGTCGTTCGGCGCGAGCTTCCCGTCGGCGGGCATGTCGGGGACGACCTGGTCCACGACCTCGCCCATGGTCACGTTGACGTCGTAGCCCAGCCGTTCCAGCGCTACCTGGGTGGCGACCTGCTTGGAGTTGTCCATCATCCGCAGGTTGACCTGGCGGTTCTCGTCCACGTTGCGCCCGCCGAGCACCTCTTCGCGGGTGTACACGTCGATGTCGTCGTCGAGCCAGCCTTGCAACAGCCCGAACAGCGTCGCCTGGCGCAACGACACGGTCGTGAAGGCGATCGACCCGTCGGACGGGAACGTCTCGGTGCCCTCGACCGTGATCAGCGGCTCGGTGTCCCGCACGGAGCCCGGCTTGAACAGGTAGTACGGCAACGGGATGACGGCCGCACCGATCACCACCGCGGTCGCCAGGAACGCCAGGATGCCCAGCGCGATCCGGAGCGTGAACCGGCGCCGGCGGGGCGCGTCGGACGCCTCGGGCGGCGCGCCGTCCTCTGGCGTGGGAGGCGTCGGAACATCGGCCGGCGGCGTCGGCGACCCACTCTGACCGTTGGATTTCAGGTCCGAGGAGATCGTGTCTGCGCCGTCGGCATGAGGATCGGTGGGGGTTACCATCCGCTGCGGCGTGCTCTCGTTGGTGCTCGGTGCAATGGCGCTTGCTCTGTTCGCTGCGGTCGTCGGGATCGGCGTCCGCACGACGGCGCGCGACAAGCCTGCCACGGCGGAACCCGAACACCCCACTGGGACGCCCCAAACCCGTCCGGAACGTGCGGTGGCGGTCCTCCGCACCGGCTCGGAGCAGGCATGGGCCACAGCCCGCCCGGCAGCGGCACGCGCCTGGACCACGACCCGGCCCGTTGCAGCGAGGACATGGGCCACGACGCGGCGAGGCACCAGGGTGGCCTGGACCGCGACCCGGCGAACCGCGAGGCGGGCATGGGCCGCGACGCTGCGGGGCACCCGCGTGGCGTGGACGGCGACACGGCGAGGCACGCGCGTGGCGTGGACGGCGACACGGCGAGGGGCCAGC
>DATBGF010000230.1:0-7358 GCA_036558145.1 Acidimicrobiales bacterium | reverse complement strand
CGAGGACCGTGTCGACGCCGAGCACCTGGCGGACCCGTGGCGGCGCGGCGGTGAACCGGAAGCCGACGACCCGCCGCTCGGACCCGACGCCGAGCTCACCGAGCTGCGCCTCGATCGTGCCGAGCCGGCCGAGCGACTGGCGGACCGGCACGGTGGCGACGAACCAGCCGAACCCCTGGCGGGAGTCGACGAGGCCCTCGTCGCGCAGCACGTCGAGGGCCTTGCGGACCGTCACGCGGCTCACCTCGTAAGCTGCCGACAGCTCGCTCTCGCTGGGCAGCAGCGCGCCCGCGGCGAGGTCACCGCTCTCCACCCGCCCCCGCAGCTCGTCGGCGATGGCTCGATAGCGGACCTCGCGCACTTGTCATATACTTGTCTGCATACGTCCTCGACGCAAGGGGTCAGTCGCACCATGGCCGTGTCCTCCAACAAGGTGTCCGCCAGCACTCCGGTCCAGCTCGTCGACCAGGTGTACAGCCGCCTGCCCGAGCGGGTCGCACTCGGCCGGGAGCGCCTCGGCCGCCCGCTCACGCTGGCCGAGAAGATCCTGGTCAACCACCTCCGCGACGCGCACGGCCAGGAGCTGGAGCGAGGGCGGAGCTACGCCGACTTCGACCCCGACCGCGTGGCCATGCAGGACGCCACCGCCCAGATGGCGCTGCTCCAGTTCATGACCGCGGGCCTGTCGGAGGCCGCGGTGCCCTCCACGGTGCACTGCGACCACCTCATCCAGGCCAAGGCGGGCGCCGACATCGATCTCCGCCTGGCGGTCGACGTCAACCGCGAGGTCTACGACTTCCTGCGCACGGTGGCGGCCCGCTACGGCATCGGCTTCTGGAAGCCGGGCTCGGGCATCATCCACCAGGTCGTGCTGGAGAACTACGCCTTCCCCGGCGGGATGATGATCGGCACCGACAGCCACACCCCCAACGCCGGCGGCCTGGGCATGGTCGCCATCGGCGTGGGCGGCGCCGACGCGGTCGACGTCATGACCGGGTTCCCGTTCAACGTGCGCTGGCCGAAGCTGATCGGCGTCCACCTGACCGGCGAGCTGTCGGGTTGGACGGCGCCCAAGGACGTCATCCTCAAGGTGGCCGAGATCCTCACCGTCAAGGGCGGGACCGGCGCCATCGTCGAGTACTTCGGGACCGGCGCCGACGCGCTGTCCACGACGGGCAAGGCGACGATCTGCAACATGGGCGCCGAGATCGGGGCCACGACGTCGCTGTTCAGCTTCGACGAGCGGGGCCTCGCCTACCTGCGCGCCACCGGCCGGGCCGGGCTCGCCGACGCGGCCTCGGAGGTCATGGCCGACCTGCGCCCCGATCCCGAGGTCGTGGTCGATCCGGGCGGCTACTTCGACCAGGTCATCGAGATCGACCTGTCCACCCTCGAGCCGATGATCAACGGGCCCCACTCCCCCGACCGGGCCCACAAGGTCAGCGAGGTCGGGGCGCACGCCCGGGCCGAGGGCTGGCCCACCGAGATCTCCTCGGCGCTCATCGGCTCGTGCACGAACTCGTCCTACGAGGACATCACCCGGGCCGCGTCGATCGCCCGGGTGGCGGCGGCCCACGGCCTGCGGGCCAAGACCGAGCTGCTGATCACGCCCGGCTCCGAGCAGGTGCGGGCCACCATCGAGCGCGATGGCCTCCTGGCCGACCTGGAGGCGGTGGGCGGCACGGTGCTGGCCAACGCCTGTGGCCCCTGCATCGGGCAGTGGAGCCGCCCGGCCGCGGCCAACGGGCAGCCCAACACCATCGTCAACAGCTACAACCGCAACTTCCCCAAGCGCAACGACGGCAGCGCCAACACCCTGTCCTTCGTGACCAGCCCCGACGTCGTCGTCGCCCTGGCCCTGGCCGGGTCCCTCGACTTCGACCCCGTGAACGACACCCTGCGGGCGGACGACGGCACCGAGGTGCGGCTGGAGCCGCCCCGGGGCGAGCAGCTCCCGACCCGCGGCTTCGATCCTGGCGAGTCCGGCTTCCTCGCCCCTCCCGACGACGGGTCCACCGTCGAGGTCCAGGTCGCCCCGGACAGCGAGCGCCTGCAGCTGCTCCAGCCCTTCGCCCCGTGGGACGGCCGGGACTTCGAGCGCCTGCCCGTGCTCATGAAGGCGGCCGGCAAGTGCACGACCGACCACATCTCGGCCGCGGGCCGCTGGCTCACCTACCGGGGCCACCTGGAGAACATCTCCGGCAACCTGTTCCTCGGAGCGGTCAACGCCTTCCGCCCCGACGTGGAAGCCGGCCACGGCAAGGATCCCCTCGACGGCGAGATCCGCCCCTATCCCGACATCGCCCGCCACCTGCACGAGGCCGGCGTGGCCTGGTGTGCCGTCGGCGACGAGAACTACGGCGAGGGCAGCTCCCGCGAGCACGCGGCCATGGAGCCCCGGTTCCGGGGCGCCAAGGTCGTCTTCGCCCGCAGCTTCGCCCGCATCCACGAGGCCAACCTCAAGAAGCAGGGCGTGCTCGCCTTGACCTTCGCCGACCCCGCGGCCTACGACTCCATCGGCGAGGACGACACGATCAGCGTGACCGGGCTCGTCGACCTGGCGCCGGACGTGCCGGTCCGGTGCACGATCGCCCACCCGGACGGCACGAGCGAGGACTTCGAGGCCACCCACACCATGAACGACGAGCAGATCGAGTGGTTCAAGGCCGGGAGCGCCCTGAACATCATCCGCCGCAAGCACGCGGGATGAGCGAGCCGGTCGAGCGGACCAGGGACACAGTGAGCGCAGACCTGCCGCCCGTGCGGCTCGCCGGCATCGACCACGTGCAGCTGGCCATGCCCCCGGGCGAGGAGGCCGAGCGCGCCGCGGAGCGGTTCTACTGCGGCGTGCTGGGGCTGGCCCGGGTGCCCAAGCCGCCCACCGCCAACCCCGCGGGCTGCTGGTTCGAGGGACCGTCGCTGCGCCTGCACCTGGGCGTGGAGGACGACTTCCGCCCGGCCGCCAAGGCCCATCCGGCCCTGCTGGTCGACGACCTCGACGTCGTGGCCCAGCACATCGTGGCCGCGGGGGGCGAGGTCCGCCCGGCCGACGACCAGCCCGGGATCCGCCGGCTGCACACCGACGACCCGTTCGGCAACCGCATCGAGCTGATCCAGGCGGTCGGGCCCGGCCCCGAGACGTTCGAGGCCATGGCCGAGCACGCGATCTTCCCGCTGGCGCTCATCGACAACGCCGGTGGCATCGCCTGGCTGAGCGCCTCGGTCGAGCGCTTCTTCGGCTGGGACCGCGACGCGCTCGTCGGCCACAGCTTCGCCAAGGTGGTCGCGCCCCGCTCGCTGGCCGGGGTCATCCAGGCCTTCACCGCCATCGACGACGCCTACGAGATCACCCCCTGGGGCGGCGTCGGCCTCCCGGTCGGGCTGATGCACGCCGACGGCAGCGAGATCCCCTGCGAGATCTCCGTGCTCACGACCAAGCGCACCGGCCTGCCCTGGTACGTCATCAACGTGCGGCGGGCGGGCTACGAGCGGGCCCTCGACCTCGCCCTCGAGGCCATGGCCGGCGGCGCCCGCCTGGGCGACGTGCTCACCCGGCTGGTCGGGGCCCTGGAGCAGATGGTGCCGGGCTCGGCCGTCACCATCGGCGACCGCTGGAGCGGCGAGGAGTTCTCGGTGGTCGCCGGCGACGGTGCCAACCTGCTCGCCTCCGACGGCCGCACCCCGTGGGCCCGGGCCATGGCGTCGGGCGAGGACGTGTACGTGAGCGACCCGACGTCGCTGCCCTCGCCCCTGGCCGCGCTGGCCCGGGCCCAGGGCTACGCCGCCTGCTGGGTGCACCCGGTGGACGTGTCGGGCGACGGCGAGCCGGTGGCCGCCATCGTGGTGTGGCGTCCCGACGCCGGGATGCCCACCCGCTTCACCTGGAACACCGTGCGCCGGGTCGGCCAGCTGCTGCGCCTGACGCTGCAGTGGGACCGCAGCCACCGCACCCTCCAGTACGCCGCCACCCACGACCAGCTCACCGGGCTGGCCAACCGCCTGGCCTTCCTGGAGCGGCTGACCACGGTGGCCGCGGGCGGCGAGGGCCGGACCGCCGTGCTGTTCCTCGACCTCGACCACTTCAAGCCGATCAACGAGACGCTGGGCCACCCCGTCGGCGACCGGGTGCTCGCCGTCGTGGCCGACCGCCTGGTGAGCGTGCTCCGCCCCGGCGACCTGGTGGCCCGCATCGGCGGCGACGAGTTCGCGGTGCTGTGCGAGCGGCTGACCGCCGCCGACGACGTGGAAGCCGTGGCCAAGCGGCTCCTGACCGCCGTGCGCGAGCCCATCAACCCCCGCCCGGGCGTGCCCACCGAGGTCCGGGTGGACGCCAGCATCGGGGTGACCGACCTCGACCCGTCCGAGGGCGTGGACGCCACGCTGGCCCGCGTCGACCAGGCGATGCGGGAGGCCAAGATCACCGGCCGCGGCCGCTGGGTGCGCTACCGGAGCTGAAGGGTCTACGGGGCGCCGGGTCTCGGACGCGACGCCTAATCCTCGCCGGGGCGGCGGTCGTCGCGGCCGGCGTCCTCGTCGTCGTCGGGATGGTGGCCCGGCGGGTAGCTGTGGGCCAGCTCCTCGGCCGTGGGCTCGCGCCGCACCCGGGCCTCGGGCGGCAACAGGTCGACGATGGCGGACATGATCCGCCGGGTGTCGGCCTGCGGCGAGCGCAGCTTGAGCTCCACCGGATCGCCCACCCGGATGCGCACGGTCGGCGGGTGGGTCACGTTCCACAGGCGCGGCAGTCGGTCGGAGCGGGGCCACACCGCCTCGGTGCCCCACAGGCCGATCGGCACGACCGGCACCTTGGCGGTGGCCGCCAGCCGGGCCGCACCCCAGCGCCCGGTCAGCTCGGGCTCGAAGAACGCCCGGCCCCGGGGGATCGTGCCCTGGGGCAGGATGGCGACCAGCTCGCCGCCGGCCAGGGCCGCGGCCGCCTCCACCAGCGGGTCGTCCGACCCCGTGGCCCGGTCGACGCGGATGCCGCCGAGGGCCCGGGCCAGGTGGCCGACCACCGGCGCGTCGAACACCTCGCGCTTGCCGAGGAACCGCACGGCCCGGCCCCGCTTCGAGAACGTGGCGCCCAGGGCCAGCGGGTCGAAGTAGCTGCGGTGGTTGGCCGACACGATGGCCGGGCCCGCGGCCGGGATGCGGTCCACCCCGTCGATGTCCCAGCGCACCCAGGGCAGCAGCTCGGGCACCGCCAGCGCCTGCAGCAGGCGCTGGGGCTCGACGCCGATGATGGGCAGCTTGGGCACTCCCGCGGGCACGTCGAGGTGCATCACGGGCCAGCGCCGTACAGCGGCCAGCGCCTGCATCCGGGGGTCGGGGTTGACGACCACCGGGTGGCCCACCGCGCTGAGCAGAGGGTGGTCGTAGTAGGAGTCGCTGTAGGCCCAGCTCTCGTCGAGGGCGACGCCCTCGGGCCCGGCCCAGGCCTGCACCGCCTTCAGCTTGCCCCGGCCCCAGACGAACTCGCCGTCGATCGAGCCGTCGTAGCAGCCGTCGGCGTCGAGCCCGTAGCGGGTCGCCACCACCTCGTCGAAGCCGAGCCGGTCGGCCAGCGGCCGGATCATGTCTTCGGGCGTGGTCGTGGCCAGCACCAGCCGCCGCCCCTGGGCGCGGTGGTCGTCGATGATGGCGTGGGCGAAGGGCTGGACGGCCTCGATCAGCCGCTCGGCCGCCTTGCGGCCCGCCTCCTGGACCCGCTCGCGCCGCCAGCCCTTGGCGAACCGGGCGGCCTGGCGGGTCAGGATCATCGACGGCCGGGTCTCGCCCACCAGGTCGAACACCCGGTACACGAGGCTCTCCCCCGGCAGGCTGCGCTCCGACATCACGCCGGCCTCCCGCAGCGCCCCGCTGATCACGGGCCCGCTGGCGCCCCGCAGCAGCGTGCGGTCGAGGTCGAAGATCGCAGCCGCCTTCATTGGGACAAGTTAATCCCAAAACGAGAGGAGCCGACCGTGGGTGGCTCGGTCGGCTCCTGCACAGGTGCTGCACAGACGGAGGGGGGATCTATCTGCGGCACGCTGTTTCGTTGAACGGCTCCGGGGAGGGGGTTCGCCGGACGCCGCTCGCTTGTGAGATGAGTTTGCACGCTTTTTCACAATCCGTCAAACAGTTGTTGGCGATGGATGCCATCATCATCAGTGATGGATCTCCGCCAGCTCACCGCCCTCACCGCCGTGGCCGAGGCCGGATCGTTCTCCGCCGCCGCCCGCCGCCTGCACACGGTGCAGTCCAACGTGTCCACCCACGTCGCCCGGCTGGAGCGGGATCTCGGCACCCCCCTGGTCGACCGCAGCACCGGCCGGCTCACCGAGGAGGGCGAGGTCGTGGTGGAGCGCGCCCGGCGCATCCAGCACGAGCTCGACGCCCTGCGGGCCGACATCGACTCGATGCTCCACCAGGTCGCGGGGGACGTCCGCCTCGGCTGCATCGGCAGCGTGAGCCGGTGGCTGGCGCCCCGCCTGCTGGAGCTGGTGGCCGAGCGCCACCCCCTGGTCCACCTGGTCATCGTGGACGCCACCACCACCTCCCTTGTCCCCCAGGTGGTGGCGGAGAGCCTGGACCTGGCGGTGCTGAACATCCCGCTCGGCGGGGCCGACCTGGCCACCGAGCCGCTCTTCGACGAGGACCGCATCGTCCTCGCCCCCCACAGCCACCCGCTGGCCCAGCGGGAGCGGCTGACGCTCACCGAGCTGGCCGAGCACGAGCTGCTGCTGGAGCCCCAGGGCACGCCGTTCCGGGACGAGCTGGACGACGAGGCCGAGCGGGCCGGGGTCACCATGCGCCCGCAGGCCGAGATCGACGGCATCCGGCTGCTCGCCTCGCTCGCCTTCGAGGGCTTCGGGGCCACGGTCGTGCCCACCACCGCCGCCCGGCCCTGGTTCGACACGGCCTGCCGGCGGGTCCCGGTCGACGGGCTCTCGCCGCGCTCGGTCGGGATCGCCGTCCCCCGCCGCGGCCGGCTGTCCGCCCCGGCCCGGGCCGTGCGCACCGCCATCCGGGACCTCGTGGCCGCCACCGACCAGGACGGGGTAAGGGTCACCCTGGGGACTTTGCCGACACGGCAGTAGATTCGCCCCTGGATCAAGGTTCCGAGCGAGGAGCAGTGCGGCCGTGCCCGAGAGCATCACGATCACCGACAACCGCACGGGCGAGGCCGTCGAGGTCCCGATCGTCGACGGAGGCGTCGATGCCGGGGAGTGGCGCAAGCTGCTGCCCAACGTGTGGTTCTACGACGAGGCGTTCATGACGACCGCCGCCACCCGCAGCGCCATCACCGAGATCGACGGGGACGCGGGCATCCTGCGCTACCGCGGCTATCCCATCGAGCAGCTGGCCGAGCACTCGTC
>DATBGF010000229.1:0-11734 GCA_036558145.1 Acidimicrobiales bacterium | reverse complement strand
CCACGTAGCGGCCGTCGATGTTCACCAGGGCCGAGTGCAGGTTGAGGTAGACGGGGAAGAACACGCCGATGGCGATGATCCCCACCTTGAACGACTCGCCGATGCCCAGCCACAGGATGAACAGCGGGATGAGGCCGAGCGAGGGGATCGACCGCTGCAGCTGGGCGGTGCCGTCGATGAGCGCCTCCCCCACCCGGAACAGCCCGGCCGGGATGGCGAGGGCCACGCCCAGCGTGAGGCCGAGCAGGAAGCCCCAGGCCGCCCGGGAGGCGGAGGTGGCGATGTCGGCGGGGAGGCTGCCCTGGGACCACAGCTCCTCATCGGCTGGCACTCCGACGTGACGCCGGCCGTCAACCCGCCGTTCGCGTCGATCCTGCGGGCCGACGTCGTGCCCGAGATCGGCGGGGACACCACCTGGACCAACCTGGTGGCCGCCTACGAGGCCCTGTCCGCGCCGCTCCAGCGGCTGGCCGGCACGCTGTGGGCCGAGCACCGCTACGGCGCGGGCTACAGCCGCACCGGCCGGCTCCCGAGCGACGCCCAGCGCGAGCGCTACGAGCTGCTCGTCGCCCACCACCCGGTCGTGCGGGTCCACCCCGAGACGGGCGAGAAGGCGCTGTACGTGAACCCGGGGTTCACCAGCCACATCCTCGACGTGAGCGCCGAGGAGAGCGACCGGCTGCTGGGCCTCTTCTTCGAGCAGATCACCCGGCCCGAGCACACCGTCCGCTTCCGCTGGCGGCCGGGCGACGTGGCGTTCTGGGACAACCGCACGACCTCCCACCAGGCGCCGCGCGACATCGACGCGGACACGCCCCGCACGCTGCACCGGGTGACGCTCATCGGCGACGTGCCCCGGGGCCCGGACGGCCGCGGGTCCACGCTGGTGGCGGGCCGGCCGTTCGAGGCGATCCCGCCGGTGCCGTTCACCGCCTGATGCCCCCGGCGCGCGAGGCTGGGCGGGTGCGTGTGACCGCCCGCGTGGACTACGCCGTGCGCGCCGCCCGGGAGCTGGCGCTCGCGCATCCCGAGAGCCTGACGGCCGACGAGATCGCCGAGCGCCAGCAGCTCCCCCTGGCCTTCACCAAGCAGATCCTGGCGCGCCTGCGCCGGGCCGGCGTCGTCGGGTCCCACCGGGGCGGCGACGGCGGCTACCACCTGCGCACCGAGCCCGCCGAGGTGAGCGTGGCCGACGTCGTGCGGGCGGTCGAGGGCCCGCTGGCCGACGTCCGGGGCGAGGCGCCCGAGACGCTCGCCTACCCCGGCGACGCCGAGGTCCTGCGGGCGCTGTGGATCGCCACCCGGGCCGGTCTGCGCTCCGTGCTGGAGCACGTCAGCCTGGCCGACCTGGCCTCGGGCACGCTCCCCGAGCCCGTCGAGGCGCTCACCGAGTCGGCCGGGGCCTGGCAGCGCCGCTGACGGCGACGGGGCGAACTAACTTGGGCGCCGTGGGCGAGGCCGAGGAGCAATACCTGTCCGTCACGACCGGCGCCGACGGCGCGGTCGTCGTCTCGGGCGAGGTCGACCTCTACACCGCTCCCCTGCTGGAGAGGGCGGTGGAGAGCGCGATCGAGCGCGGGGACGGCAACCTGGTCATCGACCTGGGCGCCGTGCGGTTCATGGACTCGGCGGGGCTCAACATCCTCATCCGCGCGTTCAAGCCCCTCGACGCCCAGGGCCGGCGGGTGGTCCTGCGCAGCCCGCAGGAGTCCGTGCGGCGCACACTCGAGCTGGGCGGCATCGTCACGCTGGTCGACCTGGAGAGCTGAGTGCCGAGCCGCCTGGTGGTGGTCCGGGAGGTGGCGGCGGCACTCGGCACCGCCCGCACCGAGCCCGAGGTCGCCGACGCGGTGCTCAACGCCGTGGCCGAGCACCTCGGCGCGGTCACGGCCAGCATCTGGCTCGTCCAGGGCGACGCCCTGGTGCTGGTGCACTCCCGCAACGCCGATCCGATCGTCTACGAGCGCATCCCCCGGGTGGCCCTGGACGACGACGCGCCCGGCACCGACGTGATCCGCACCGGCGAGGCGCACTTCTTCTCGTCCCGGGCCGAGCTCGACACCCGCTGGCCCCGGCTGGCCGACATACCGTCGGCCAGCAACTCGCTCGTCGTGCTGCCGCTGTCGAACACCGGGGCGGTCACCGGCGTGGTGTCCTTCGGCTTCGACGACGCCCGCGAGTTCGACGACCAGGACCGCGTGGCCTTCCTCGCCATCGCCGACCAGTGCGCCATCGCCCTCGACCGGGCGCAGCTCTACGAGGCGGCGCGCAGCGAGGCGGCTGCCAACGAGCTGCTGGCCCGCGTGTCCGACACCGGAGGCGGCGGCGACTGGCAGGAGATCGCCGATCACATCAGCGAGGTGTGCGCCGATACGTTCGTGGACTCCTGCGGCATCACCATCCGGGAGGGGTCCCTGGTCCGCCGGGTGGCGGGAGCGAGCCACAGCTACCCCGAGCTCACCGGCGAGGACATCGCCCGCTTCCCCACCCCGATCAGCGCGCGGACGCCTGCGGCCACCGCCATCCGCACCGGCCACCCGGTCCACCTGCCCGCGCCCGACGCCTCCGAGCACACCGACCTGATCCCCAAGGCCGAGTACCGGGAACGGGTCGCCCACGTCCGCTTCGGCGACAGCTGGGTGTTCCCGCTCTTCGACGGGCCTGACGCCTTCGGTGCCATCGGCTTCGCCTCCGCGGTGGGCGAGGAGATGAGCCCGGAGCACGTGGCCCTGGCCGAGCGCGTCGCCGAGCGCGCCTCGGCGCTGATCCGCTCGGCCAGCGAGTTCGCCCGCCACCGCGCCGCGGTCGACGCCCTCCAGCACGTGCTGCTGCCGGCCGAGGTCCCCGCCATCCCGGGCTGGGAGGTCGGCGCCTGCTACGTCCCCTTCACCGCCAGCCCCACGGTGGGCGGCGACTGGTGGGACGGCCTGCTCCTGCCGGACGGGCGGGTCGCGCTCACGGTCGGCGACGTCGCCGGCCACGGCGTGCCGGCCGTCGCGGTGATGGGCCAGCTCCGCAACGCCATCCGCAGCCGCCTCGTCGCGGGCCTGGGCCCGGCCGAGGCCCTGGCCGAGCTGAGCTCCCTGCTCGACTGGACCGATCCGACCGCCCACGCCACGGCCGTCGCCGTGCTGGCCGAGCCGGCCAGCGGCGAGCTGGTGTGGGCCTCCGCCGGACACCCGCCGGCCCTCGTCACCGCACCCGGCCGCGAGCCGCGCTGGCTCGACGCCGAAGCCGCGGCACCGCTGGGCGCGCTGCCCCGGGACCGGCCCCACCCGTACCGGGACAACCACGACCGCCTGGCTCCGGGCGAGACGCTGTACCTGTACTCCGACGGGCTGGTCGAGGGCCGCCGGCGCGACATCGACACCGGCCTCCGGCTGTTCGCCGAGGCCGCGTCGCGGGACGAGCCCGGCGCTTCCGTCCAGACTCGCTGCGAGCAGCTCGTGGCCGAGATGGTCGAGCAGGTGGAGGACGACGTCTGCCTGCTCGTGGCCCACCGGGTCGACCCGGCCGGCGCCTAGGCCGGCGCGCCGTCCTCCACAGGGGGGAACAGCGGCACCAGGGCCGCCAGGCCGGAGAGCTCGACCACCCGGCGCGACGGGGAGCCCATCGGGGCGGTCAGCTCCACGGTGATCTGCAACGTGGCCAGCCGCTCGACGAGGTGGAACAGCACCCGCAGCCCGGCGCTGTCCAGGTAGTCCAGGCCCGCGAGGTTGATCGAGACCACGGTGGCCTGGTTGCTGATCGCCTGGGTCAGGTCGCCTTCGACCTCGTCGGCGTTGTCCAGGTCGACCTCGCCGCTGAGCACGATGTGGACCCGCCCGTCCGTCGTGGTCGACTCCACTCGGGCGTCGGTCATGCGCCGGGCCTCCCGATGTCGAGGCGGCGCCGGATGACCACCACGGTTCCCTCCGGCCCCCGGTCGATCACGAAGTCGTCGCCGGTGGCCTCCATGATGCTCGTGCCCCGGCCGCGGTTGGAGCCGCGGGGGGAGCGCCAGCGCCCGGTGTCCCGCACGGTGACGATCACGTCGGGGGCGTCCAGCTCGACCCGGATGCTCACGTTGCCGCCCGCGGGCCCGTAGGCATGCTCGACGACGTTGGTGGTCGACTCGCCCACGGCCAGCAGGATGTCCATGACGTCCACCGGCCCGGCGCCGGCGTCGTCCAGCCAGCGGCGCACCGCACCGCGGATCAGGCTCAGCGACGAGGCCACCGCCGGCACGGTCATCTCGAGCGGTTCCGTCCGGCTGTCGGACCGCCGCACGACCAGCACCGCGACGTCGTCGGTCGCCGGCTCCAGCCCGATCATCTGGCCCATCACGGTCGTGCACACCTGCTCGGCCGGCACCGCCAGCACGGAGCGCCGCAGCAGCTCGAGGCGGTCCTCCAGCGACCGGCCGCGCCGCTCCACCAGCCCGTCGGTGTAGAAGCAGAGGACCGCGCCCGGCGGCAGGTCGACGGTGACGGCGCGGCGCCGCCTCCGGGGCGCGACGCCGAGCGGCGGATCGTGCGCCACGTCCACGAAGCGCGCCGGGCCCTCGCCGGTGGCCAGCAGCGGGGCCGGATGGCCTGCGCACGACAGGTGGACGCGATCGAACGACGGCTCCAGGACCGCCACCATCACGGTGGCCATCTCGCCCGGGTCGAAGTGCCGGAGCTGGCGGTCCACCAGGTCGATGACCAGGGCGGGGTCGCCCTGGTGGCCGAGCGCATGGGCCCGCAGCGAGCTCCGCAGCCGGCCCATGACCGCCGCCGCCCGCAGGCCGCGGCCGACCACGTCGCCGACGGCGATGCACACCCGGCCGGTCGGCAGCGTGAACAGGTCGTACCAGTCGCCACCCACGGTGCCCCCGCCACCCGCGATGTAGCGCACGCCGACGTCGAGGCCCGGCACCCGCGGGAGGCGCTGGGGCAGCAGGCTGCGCTGCAGCAGCGTCGACGCCTTGCGCTCGGTGTCCGACTGCACCACGGTGACGGCCAGGGCGATGCGGTCGGCCACCATCTGCAACAGCTCGGTGTCCAGGTCGTCGAAGTTGCGCAGCACGATCGAGCCGACGTGGAGCACCCCCAGCAGCTCCCCGCCCGCCAGCAGCGGCACGCCCAGGAGCGAGCGCACGCCGTTCGACCGCAGGATCGGGTTGACCACGTCGGCATCGGCGACGTCCACGATGGTGGCCGGCCGGCGGCTGGTGGCGATGCGGCCGGCGAAGCCGCGCCCCAGGGGCACGCGGGCGCCCTGGAAGACCTCTTCCTCGATGCCGCGGGCCGCGGTGGCCACGAGCTCGTCGTTGGGCCCGTCGAGCAGCAGGACCGTGGCGGTGTCGGCGTCCAGCACGTTGCGCACGCGGTCCAGCAGCTCGACCAGGAGCTCCTCGACGCCGAGGTGGGCGAGACCCGCGTGGGTGACCGTCTCGATGTCGCGGAGCCGGTCGGCCGCAGCCTTCGGATGGCTCGCCGAGGACGTCGACACGCCGAAGAGGCTACCGGGCCGACACGATCCACCCGAGTTGGGCCGGGAGGAGGCTCCGCCAGGTGCCCTCGTCGTGAAACCCCGGGTGGATGCCACCGGCGGCCGCGGGGACGGCGGCCAGCAGCCGGCGGCTGGTCCCCGCGAACACGTCGTCCTCGCCGCAGTCCACCCGCAGCGCGGGACCGTCCCGCAGCGCCGCGATCCCGGCGGCGGCGAGCACGTCGTGCGCGCGGAAGTCGGCGGCGCCGTCGAACGCCCCGGCGGCGGCGTCGCCGAACGACGTCCACACCGCGGGGCTGGCGGCCACCGCCGCGACCAGGCCCGCGGGCGGTCGCTCGGCCAGCAGCAGCGCCCCGTAGCCGCCCATCGACCAGCCCAGGACCGCGAACGGCCCGCCAGGCGGCGCCAGCGTGGGCAGCAGCGCGTCGGCGACCGCACCGAGCGGGTCGGCGCCGCGGGCCCGCGGGTGCCAGTAGTCGGTGGCCCCGTCGAGCGACGCCACCGCCCACGGCAGGCCGGCGTCGGCCACGAACCGGTGGACCCCGAGGGCCTCGAAGGGGAACGCCGCGTCGCCGCCCTTGGGGTGCAGGCACACCACGCACAGCTCGGGCTCGGCCGCGGGAGCCCACCGGCCCCAGCGGTAGCGCCGCCCATCGGGGGCGTCCAGGGTTCCGTACTCCACCGCCGGGATGTCCCCGACGTCGGGCACGGCCCGGTCGGGCCCGTCCAGCACCCCGGCCGCGTGCAGCCGGCGCCGCACGGGCGACACGTTCTCGACCACGGCCCAGCCCCCGGCCGCCACGCCGACCGTGGCGACGGTCGCCGCGCCCGCGATCAGGGCCCGCCGCCGAGTGACCCGCCCGGGCGCGGCGGGCACCTCGCCGTCGGGCGCCTCCGTCCCCACGGGGCGAGGCTAGGCGCAGGTGGGCGGCTAGAGGGCGCGCTGGGCGGCGTCGGCGTCGTCGACCGCCAGGACCAGGCGGGTGCCGGTCCCGAGGTAGGCCACCTCGATGTTCACGCCCGCCTCGGCCAGGCGCGCCGCCATCTCGCCCAGGTAGCCGGGGCGGTCCTCCACGCTGGAGAGCACCAGCGCCTCCTTCTCGGCGCCGACGGTGTAGCCGGCGCCCTGCAGCGCCTGGCGGGCTCCGTCGGCATCCTCGACGAGCAGGTGGACGACGCCGCGGCCCCCGGCCACGGCGGCACAGAAGCCGTCGATGTTGATGCCGGCCTTGCCCAGCTCACCCCCGATCGCAGCCAGCTGGCCGGGGCTGTCTTCGGCCTCGACGCGGAGATCGGTCGCCATGGGCACCACCCCCTGGACGTGCGCCTGGATCGGCACCGCCATCCTGTCACGGATCACACTGTCCCGGTGGCAGACGTGGTGGTCCTGCTGGGGGCGCCCGGGAGCGGGAAGACGACCGTGGGCGAGGAGCTGGCACGCCGGGGCCTGCGCTGGCGCGAGTGGGAGATGTGGCTCCTGGAGCGCTGGGGCTCGGGGGAGGCGTTCGTGGCCGCCAAGGCGCAGGCCCTGCCCGAGCTGCACGCGGCGATCCGGGCCTGGATCGCGGAGCCCGGCCCGCCGGCGGCCATCGAGAGCACGGGACTCTCCGACACCCCGTTCCTCGACGCCCTCGCGGGCGAGCACCGCTGCCTGGTGGTGCGCCTCGACGTGAGCTACGACGACGCCCTGGCCCGGGTGACGTCCCGGGACCGGGGCCGCCACCTCGGCGACGATCCCCGGCGCCTCGCCCGGGTGTTCCAGGCGTTCCAGCAGGTGGTCGTGACCGCCCGCCCGGTCGACCTTGTCATCGACACGGCCCGGCTGTCACCGGGCCATGCCGCCGCGCTGGTCGCGGGGATGGTCAGGCGCCGGCGGCTCGCTACGACGGGGCGGCTGTGACCTGGTGGAGCTCCACCATGTTCCCGGCCGGGTCGTTCAGGAACGCCTGCTGGCTGGTGCCCACCGGCCGGGGGTCGCTCACGTCGATGCCCCGCCCGCGGAGCTCGGCCACCGTGGCCGCGAGGTCCTGGACCTGGAGGGCGAAGTGCTGGCCCACCGGGCTGGGCGGCGTGCCCTCGATCAGGTGGACCTGCTGGCCGCCCGCGTCCAGCCAGGCGCCCGCGAACGGGAAGTCGGGTCTGTCGCCCCGGGCTTCGAGGCCCAACACCTCCGTGTAGAACCCCAGGGCGGCGTCGACGTCGTCGACGTTGATGGACACGTGGTGCACAGCGAGCGGTCGCACCCCACCAGTCTGCCCCTCCTCGGCCTCACCGGGCTGGAAGCGGTGGCGGAACGTGAACGCCTCCGGCGTGGGGCCATGCGCCCACAGGTGCTCCAGCCGGGCCACCGCCTCGGCCGGAGTGGGGAGCGTGCCCTCGGGGATCCACCACAGGCACAGGATCGGCTGGCTGGGCGGCTCGAACCAGCGCACAGCCGCAGGATCTCGACGTGCCCGCTGCGGTAGGCGAAGTCGGCCAGCGCGTCGATCGACGTCCACACCGTGAGGTCGATGATCTCCAGGTCGTCGTCGAACACCTTGATGCCGGTGGCGTCGCCCGCCTCGTCCTGGAGGCGCCACACGAAGCCGGGGCTGGCCTCGGCCAGGGCGTTGATGCGCTCCAGGTTGGTCCGGAAGCCGTCGATGCCGGGGTCCTCGATCGGCGCCCGCAGCCGGCCGATGTTCAGCTGGGCGAGGTGCATGGCCCCCACCGTAAGGACGGCTGCCGTCAGGTCCGGGCGAAGAGGTAGGCCCGGCCGGCGACCAGCTCGTCCCCCCGGAGCTCCAGCACGCCCAGGTCGGATGCCAGCGTGGTGGGCGTGAGCGCCACCGCGGGCGACTCGCCCCGGCGCGCCGAGCGGACCGTGGGGACGCCGTCGACGGTCACGGTCAGGTCGTCCCACGGGGCGGTGTAGGTCCCCGCCCAGCGGGGGTCGGCCACGACGCGGCCGGGTGGTGGGATCGGGTCGTACGGCAGCGAGCCGATGACGATCCGGGTGGTGTTGACCACGATGCCCGACCCGTCGGCGGCGCAGCGGGCCGGGACCGGGCGGCCGTTGAGCCGTAGCTCGCCCTCCCGCACCTCGGCCACCCCGGCGTAGGCGTTCACGTACCAGCCGGGCGCGGCCGCGGCCCGCTCCGGGCGCAGGGGGTCGGCGCCCCGGTCCCGGCCGGTGACAGCGGCGGCGACGTCGAGCGCGTAGCCCGCCGGGTGGTCGAACAGGGCGGCAGCCGACCAGCCCGCGTCGGGATCCACCACCCACGCCGAGCCGTGGCCGCCCTCGCCGCCGCCCCCGTGGGCCAGCAGCCTCCGCCCGTAGCGGTCGTCGACGAAGAACCCGCCCCCGAGGTGCTGGCCGGCCCCGGCGGCCAGCCGGGCGACGGGGACGTCCGGCGCGGTGGCGAGGCCCTGGAGCGGGCCGCGGGCCAGCGCCGCGCCGGCCCGGGCCAGGTCGAGGGCCCGCAGCCGGATCCCCGAGCCCGCCGCCCGCAGCGCGACGCCGGGCGACGGTACCTCCACCTCGACCCCGGCCGAGCCCAGGACCCGCCGCCGCACCACGGCGAGCAGGGGCTCGCCCTCGGCCCGGGCCAGCGCCAGCCCCGCGAGCACGTAGCCGAGGTTGCTGTACCAGAAGCGGCCGGGCGCCACCCGGGGGACGAGCGGCAGGAACCGGTCGAGCAGCGCGGCCGCGGCCTCCTCGTCGGACGGCGCGTCCAGCGGGACGTCGTAGAGGTCGCCGGCCAGGCCCGAGCGATGGCTCAGCAGCGCGGCCGGCGTCGGGCCCTCGGGCAGCGGCTCGTCCAGCGCCAACACGCCGTCCCGGGCGGCCGAGCGCACGGCGGCGGCCACGATCGGCTTGAACGACGAGCACGACGGCAGCCGCTCGCCGTCGGGCGCGCCGATCGTGGCGCTGTGCTCCTCGCCGCCCGCGCTCACCAGGGCGACGGACAGGACCAGCCCGTCGACCTGCTCGCCCAGCTCGGCGGCCCGGGCGACGAGCCGCTCCGCCTCCACTACTTGAACGCGAGCACCTCGGCCATGTTGACCTCGGGCGCCTCGGCCAGCAGCCGGTCGGCGTTGGCGAACAGCGCGTTGGCGATCTCGCCCTCGAGGTGGGCCTGGCGCTCGTCGTTGCCGGGGAAGGCGTCGACGATCCAGAACGTGGACGGGTCGCTGCGGAGCGCCATCCACACCGGGGTGCCCTCCTCGGCGTTGGCGAGCTCCAACGCCCCTTCGAGGAAGCCCGCAAGCTCCTCTTCGACCCCCGGCTTGGCGACGAGTTTCACGACGAGCGCGACGCTGACCATGAGGCCTGACGCTAGACGACGGATCTGCAACGTGCGGCTCGTCGTACCCGTCGTGCCGGGACGGAAAGCGCTGGGCCGTGATCGCCGCGCTCGGTAGTGTGCCGCCCATGTCCCGTGAGATGACCTGGCGAGCCGAGGTGACCAGGCTCAACGGCTGATCCCGCCGCTTCCACGCACGTCGAAGGAAGCGGCGGGAGACACGGCGCGTCCCACGTGAGTCGCGGTGCTCTCCTGCCCCGAGGTTGGAGGAGCGCGCCATGCCGATGCCGCATCGGACATTCCAGCAGGTCATCAAGCGCCGGCTCGTGGGCAAGGAGGGATCGGCCCGCACCAAGGAGCTGCGGGCGATCCTGGCCGAGCTGCCGGACTACCGCAACGGCCCCTACGCGGACCTGCGCAAGTGGGTCACCGCCCAGATCGGCGAGACCGAACGCCGCCGCGGCGCCACCCATCGCGACTCGATCGCGGTGCGGCGCCAGGGAGCGGCCCAGATCGCCCTCGTCGGCCCGCCCAACGCGGGCAAGTCGAGCCTGCTCCAGGCCCTGTCGGACGTCCAGATCCGCACCGGGGACTACGCCTTCACCACGACCCGGCCGGTGGCGGCGGCCACGCGGGCCGGCGGGGTGCTGGTCCAGCTGGTCGAGATCCCGGGGCTGATCGACGGCGCGGCCGACGGCCGGGGCGGCGGCCCGGCGCTGCTCAGCGTGCTGCGCACGGCCGACGCCATGGTCCTGTGCCACGACCTCGGCCGCCCCTTTCGCCTGCTCGACGGGCTGCGGGGCGAGCTGGCGGCGGCCGGGATCGACCTGCCGGCCCTCGTGGCGGCCACCAAGGCGGACGAGGCCGCCGCCGGCTCGGCGGACGCGCTGCGGCGCCACATCGACCCGCTCGCGGTGGTCGAGGTGTCGGTGCTGGACGACGCCAGCCTGGACGCGCTGCGCGACGCGGTGTGGGGCCTGACCGGCCTGATGCGGGTCTACCTGCGCCGCGATGGCGTGGCCGACGCCGAGCCGATCGCCCTGCCCCCGCCGGTCACGGTGGCCGACGTGGCGCACGCGATCCACCACGAGGTCGGGTCCGCCTGCCGCGGTGCCCGGCTCTGGGGCGGCTCGGCCCGCTTCGCCGGCCAGCGGGTCGGTCCCGGCCACCGCCTGGCCGACGGGGACACGGTCGAGATCGTCACGTGAGTCACGTCACGAGGGGGCGGACCTCCTCGTCCTCGAGGATGCCCAGGATGGCCTCGGCCAGCCGCCGGGCCGAGGCGGCGTCGAGCTCGACGGCCACGCGCCCGCCGGCGCCCCACACGTCCACGCACAGCGCGTGGTCGAGGGGGGCGTCCTGCGGGTGGTCGAAGTACACGACCGCCCGGTCCACGGCGAACCAGTCGTCGCCCGTGTAGCCGCTGCCCGAGACCGGGGTCGTCGTGGTCACGTAGGTGCACATGGCTCAGGCCCCCCGCAGGTGCTCGCCGTAGAACGCCCAGATCTGCTTCCACCCGTCCTTGGCCGCGTCGAGGCGGTAGGAGGGCCGGTCGACCGAGAAGAAGGCATGGCCGGCGCCCTCGTAGGAGTGGAAGTCGTAGCTCTTGCCGTGCTCGTCGAGCACCTTGGCCAGCGCCCGCACGTCGTCGGGCGTCGGGAACTGGTCGTCCTCCCCGAACAGGCCGAGCAGCGGGCAGCGCAGGCCGGCGCCCCAGTTCGGATCGGCCCGCCCGCCGTAGCAGTCGACGGCGGCGTCGACGTCGAGCCGGGACGCCACCAGCAGGCTCTGGCGCCCGCCGGAGCAGTAGCCGATGACGCCCACCTTCCCGTTGGACTCGGGCCGGCCCCGGAGGAAGTCGAGCGCGGCCTGCACGTCGCCGAGGCACTGCTCGTCGGGCACCCCACCGGCCTCCCGGGCCGCGGCCGCGGCGTCCGACGCCTTGGCCCCCGGCGCGTAGCGGTGGTGCAGGT
>DATBGF010000228.1:0-13207 GCA_036558145.1 Acidimicrobiales bacterium | reverse complement strand
TTCCGGATCCTCGGCACGCCCTACGACGCCGTCGACCTGGCCGAGGATCGGGAGCGCTTCGCCGAGCTGCTCGCGCGGCTCGGGATCCGCTGCCCGGAGTGGGGGATCGCCGCGTCGGGGCGCGAGGCTGCCGAGCTCGCGCACCGGATCGGCTACCCGGTGCTCGTCCGCCCGTCGTACGTCCTCGGCGGCCGCGCGATGCGGGTCTGCTACCGCGCGAACGAGGTGCTGCAGGCGTTCCGCGCGAACACGCTCGGCGCGACGCTCGTCGACCGCTTCGTGGAGGACGCGATCGAGATCGACGTCGACGCGGTCTCCGACGGCGAGGACGTGCTGATCGGCGCGGTCATGGAGCACGTGGAGGAGGCCGGGGTCCACTCCGGCGACTCGGCCTGCTCGATCCCGCCCCACTCGCTGACCGGGGAGACCGTGGCGGTCATCGAGGACTACACCCGCCGCCTCGCCGGCGCCCTCGACGTGCGGGGCCTGCTGAACGTCCAGTACGCGGTCAAGCAGGGCCAGGTCTTCGTCATCGAGGCCAACCCGCGGGCGTCGCGGACGGTGCCGTTCGTGGCCAAGGCGACGGGCGTCCCGCTGGTCAAGGTGGCGGCCCGGGTGATGCTGGGCGCCACGCTGGACGAGCTGCGGGCCGAGGGCCTCCTGCGGCCCCCTGTGGGCGGCCACATCGCCGTCAAGGAGGCCGTGCTGCCGTTCAACCGCTTCCCGGACGTCGACACCGTCCTGGGCCCGGAGATGCGCTCCACCGGCGAGGTCATGGGCATCGACCGCACGTTCGGCCTGGCCTTCGGCAAGGCCCAGATCTCGGCCGGCGACCGCCTGCCGGAGTCGGGCACGGTGTTCGTGTCGCTGGCCGACCGGGACAAGCCCGCGGGCGTGCGGGCCGCGGCCCGCCTGGTCGACCTCGGCTTCGATCTGGCGGCCACGGACGGCACCGCGGACTACCTGGAGCGCCACCACATCCGGGTGGCCCAGCGCGTGGCCAAGGTCATGAGCGAGGACGAGCCGGCAGCCCCCGCGGCGGACGGCCGCCCGACCGCGGTCGACCTCATCGCGGGCGGCCAGATCGCGCTGGTGGTCAACAGCCCGCGGGGCCGGGGCGCCCGGGCCGACGGCGCCTACATCCGCCGGGCGGCCAACGTGCACCGCATCCCGTGCCTGACCACCGCGGCCGCCGCGCTGGCCGCCGCCGAGTCCAGCCTCGACCGGTCCCGCCACGAGCGGCGGGTGCGCACGCTGCAGGAGTACCACCAGCAGTGAGCGAGCTTGTCGAGCGAACCAGAAACACAGTGCCCCACTCGGCCCCGTGGGCCGAGCGCTCATTGCGCGCAGCCCGCAGGGTGCGCCAGTGAGCCGCGCCCGGGCGGCGGCACCCGTCGACATGGCCGTCACGGTCGGATCGCTGCGGCTGCCCAACCCGGTGATGACCGCGTCGGGCACGGCGGGCCACGGCGCCGAGCTGGCGCCGTACCTCGACCTGGGCGCGCTGGGCGCGGTGGTGGTCAAGTCGCTGCACGCCGATCCCTGGCCCGGCAACCCGCCGCTGCGGGTCCACGAGACGACCGCGGGGATGATCAACTCGGTCGGCCTGCAGGGCCCGGGCGTGAAGGCCTGGCTCGACGAGGACCTGGGCCCGCTGCTGGCGACGGGCGCCCGGGTCGTGGCCTCGATCTGGGGCCGCAGCGTGGACGAGTACCGGCGGGCGGCCTCGCTGCTCGCCGACGCGCCCGCGGGGGTCGTGGCCGTCGAGGTCAACCTCTCGTGCCCCAACACCGAGGCGGGCCGCGACCTCTTCGCTCATTCGCCCTCGGCCACCTCGGACGTCCTGGGGGCCGTCGCAGCGTGCGGACGGCCGCTGTGGGCCAAGCTGAGCCCCAATGCGGCGAATCTGGTGCCCGTCGCGGCGGCGGCCCAGGCCGCGGGCGCGGAGGCGGTCACCCTGGTGAACACGGTGATGGGGATGGCGATCGATCCGGAGACCCGGGGCTTCCGCCTCGGCTCGGGCCCCGCGGGCGGGGGAGTGTCGGGGCCCGCGATCCACCCCATCGCGGTGCGGGCGGTGTTCGAGGTCCACCGGGCGCTGCCGTCGCTGCCCGTGGTAGGTGTGGGTGGCATCGCCCGGGGCGTGGACGCGGCCGAGATGATGCTGGCCGGCGCCACCGCCGTCCAGGTCGGCACGGCGACGTTCGCCGACCCCCGGGCGCCCGGGCGGGTGCTCGACGAGTTGCAGGCATGGGCGCGGCGCCAGGGAGTCGCCCGCCTCGAGGACACGATCGGAGACGTGCATGGCTGAGACCGAAGGCGCCCCCGAGGACGTGCGCCGCCGCCTGGCGCTGGCGCTCGACTTCGACGACCTGATCCCCGCGCTGCGCCTGGCCCGCGAGCTGGCCCCGTGGTTCGGCACGATGAAGGTCGGCCTGGAGCTCTACAGCGCCGCCGGCCCCGAGGCGATCACCGCGCTGGTCGACGTGGGCGTGGACGTGTTCGCCGACCTCAAGCTGCACGACATCCCCAACACGGTCGGCCGCGCCGCCCGGGTGGCCGGCGCCCTCGGCGCCCGCTACCTCACGCTGCACACGGCGGGCGGCAGCGCCATGGTCCGCGCCGGGGTGGAGGGCTTCCGCGAGGGCGCCGCCGGCGCCGAGGCCGCGGAGCCCGTCCCGCTGGGCGTCACGGTGTTGACGAGCGAGCCGGAGGCGACGACCCACGTCCTCCACCAGCGGGTCACGATCGGCCTGGAGGGCGGCTGCACCGGCTTCGTCTGCGCCGCCCCCGACATCGCCACGGTCCGCACCCTGGCCCCCCGCGCCTACCTCGCGACCCCGGGCATCCGCCCCGAAGGCGCCCCCGCCGACGACCAGGGCCGCATCGCCTCCCCCCGCCAAGCCATCGCGGCAGGCGCCGACCTCCTCGTGATCGGCCGCCCGGTCACCCGCGCCGCCGACCCGACGAGCGCGGCGCGCGACCTGGTGGCTTCGCTGGGCTGAGCCGAGCTACTCGCCGAAGGGCGTCGCGATGTACCAGTCGTGGCCCTCCGGGTCCTTCACGCCGTACTCGCGCTGGCCGTAGTCCTCGTCGGTCGGCTCCCGCAGGATCGTGGCGCCGCTCGCTTTGACGCGGGCGAAGTGCCCGTCCACGTCGGCGACGTGCACGACCAGACCCGCGCTCGCAGACCCGGACATCACGGGCGTGCTCAGCCCGCCGGCCGCCGCGTGCAGCCAGATGCGCCGCGCGCCGGCGCGGACCTCGCCGTGGATCACGTTGCCTTCACCATCCTCGACCACGCCCGCCGAGCTGAAACCGAGGACATCGACGAGGAAGTCGTGCGCCGCCCGGATGTCCTCGTACGGCACGACGGGGATGATGTCGAGGAATTCGGTCGCCATGCACCGGATCCTAGAACCGAGCTTCGACGACGCTCGCGAGGCGAGTGTCACGAAGTCCACGTGAGCGCGCGCTAGGGTGCGCGCCATGCCGCAGCCACCGCAATTGACTCCTGAGCAGCGCGAAGCAGCACTGGCCAAGGCCGCCGAGGCACGCCGCGCCCGGGCCGAGCTCAAGGAGAAGCTGAAGATGGGGTCGCTGACCCTGAGTGACCTTCTCGACCAGGCGCAGTCGAGCGACATGGTCGGCAAGATGAAGGTGCTGGCCGTCCTCGAGTCGCTCCCGGGCGTGGGCAAGGTGCGCGCCCGCCGGGCGATGGAGGAGATCGGCATCGCCGACAGCCGGCGGGTCCGGGGTCTGGGCGACCAGCAACGCAAGTCGCTGCTCGACGCCTTCTCGGGCTGAGCGCGCTCTTCTCCACTTGTTGATCACGGTCTCCGGCCCGCCCGGGTCGGGCACCACCACAGCCGCAGAACGCGTCGCCGCCCGGCTCGAGCTCACGCTCGTACCGGGCGGCGCGGTGTTCCGGTCCATGGCCGTCGAGCGGGGCCTCTCGCTCGGTGAGTTCGGCCGCTACGCCACCGACCACCCCGAGGTCGACGCCGAGCTGGATGGCCGACTGGCGGACCGGGCGCGCCAGGGCGACGTCGTGATCGAGTCCCGCCTCGCCGGCTGGATCGCCGTCAACGAGGGCCTCGCCGCGGTGCGGGCCTGGATCGACTGCGATCCCGACGTACGGGCCCAGCGGGTCGCCGACCGCGAGGGCGTCAGCCGGGCCCAGGCCCGGGCCGAGAACGACGAGCGCCAGCACGTCGAGCGGTCCCGCTACCTGGCGCTGTACGGCCTCGACCTGGAGGACCTGTCGATCTACGACCTCGTGCTGGACTCGGAGGCGCTGGGGCCCGACGAGCTGTCCGACCGGATCGTCGAGGTCGCGCTCAAGCGGTTCTAGGGCTGGTCAGGGGGGATTTCACAGTCCACCCTGGCGGGGCGGTAGCCTTGTCGGTCGACTTCCCCCCGCTGCACGAGGTGCACGCCTAGATGGCTTCACGCCAAGACACCATGATGAACCCGTCGATCGAAGAGCTGTTCGATCGCGCCGGTTCCAAGTTCTCCCTGGTCACGCTGAGCGCCATGCGCGCCCGCCAGATCAACGCCTACTTCAACCAGCTGGGCGAGGGCCTGGGCGCCATCGTGCCGCCCCAGGTCACCTCCGTGGCCCGCAAGCCGCTGTCGATCGCCTTCGAGGAGATCGCCGGCGACAAGATCGTGCTGGTCCACCCCAGCGAGCAGGCCGATCCGGCCGCCACCCCGGTCGAGGGCGAGTAGGGCCCCAGGCCCAGGCCTGCGCATGCTCGACGGGACGCGCATCGTCCTCGGGGTGTCGGGCGGCATCGCGGCGTACAAGGCCATCGAGGTCTGCCGCCGCCTGGTGGACCGGGGCGCCCACGTGGTCCCGGTCATGACCAAGGGCGCCCTGCGCTTCGTGGGCGAGACCACGTTCTCGGCGCTGGCGTCGGAGCGGGTGCACACCGAGCTGTTCGGCGACGCCGACCCGATCCCGCACACGCGGCTGGGCCAGTCCGCTGACCTGATCGTGGTCGTGCCGGCCACCGCCCGGGTCATCGGCAGCTACGCCGCGGGCATCTCCAGCGACCTGCTGACCGCGACGCTGCTGGCCACCGAGGCCCCCGTCGTGGTGTGCCCGGCCATGCACACCGAGATGTGGGAGCACCCGGCCGTGCAGGACAACCTGGCCACGCTGGCCCGCCGGGGCGTCCACGTCGTCCCGCCCGAGGAGGGACGGCTCGCCGGCGGCGACATGGGCAAGGGCCGCCTGGCCTCGCCGGAGACGATCGTCGAGGCCTGCGAAGCCGCGCTGGGCGCCACGCGCGACATGACCGGCCTGGCCGTCCTCGTCACTGCGGGCGGGACCCGCGAGCCGGTCGATCCCGTGCGCTTCCTCGGCAACCGCTCCTCGGGCAAGCAGGGCCACGCCCTGGCGGCCGAGGCCGCGGCCCGGGGCGCCAAGGTCACGCTCGTCACGACCGTGAACCTGCCGGTCCCGGCGGGGGCCAACGTCGTGCGGGTCGAGACCGCGGCGCAGATGGACGAGGCCGTGCGCGAAGCCGCGCCCGGCGCCGACGTCGTCGTGATGGCGGCCGCGGTGGCGGACTTCCGGCCCGCCGACGTGGCGCCGGCGAAGCTGAAGAAGCGCGACGGGGTGCCCCAGATCACCCTCGTGCCCACCGTCGACATCCTGGAAGGGCTGGGCGCGCGCAAGCCCCCGGGCCAGACGGTGGTCGGATTTGCTGCAGAGACCGACCAGGTGCGACAGAATGCACTGTCCAAGCTCGTGGCCAAAGGTGCTGACCTCATCGTCGCCAACGACGTCACGGCCCCGGGCGCTGGGTTCGAGCACGACACCAACCAGGTCGTGATCCTCGATGCCGACGGCACTGAGCGCGAGGTGCCATTGGCCGACAAGCGGGCCATCGCCCGTGCCGTGTTCACTGCCGTCCTAGACAGGAGAAAGCCATCGTGAGCCGTTGGACATTCACGTCCGAGTCCGTCACCGAGGGACACCCGGACAAGCTGGCGGACCAGATCAGCGACTCGATCCTCGACGCGATCCTCGCCCAGGACCCGGTCGCTCGCGTGGCGTGCGAGACCATGGTCACGACCGGCCTCGCCATCGTCGCCGGTGAGATCACCACCACCGCCTACGTCGAGATGCCCACCATCGTGCGGGAGACGATCAAGGGCATCGGCTACGACCGCGAGTCGGTCGGCTTCGACGGCAACACCTGCGGCGTGGTCACCTCCATCGACCCGCAGTCGCCCGACATCGCCCAGGGCGTCGACGCCGCCTACGAGAAGCGCGCCGAAGGCGCGGGCGAGGACCTCGACAGCCAGGGCGCCGGCGACCAGGGCATGATGTTCGGCTACGCGGTCAACGAGACCGAAGACCTCATGCCGCTGCCGATCTGGCTGGCGCACCGCCTGGCCCACCGCCTGGCCGAGGTGCGCAAGGCGGGGATCCTGCCCTACCTGCGTCCCGACGGGAAGACCCAGGTCACCTTCGACTACGAGGACGGCCGGCCGGTCGAGCTCAAGACCGTGCTCATCTCCACCCAGCACCAGCCCGGCCTCGACGCCGAGACGCTGATCAAGCCGGACCTGATCGAGCACGTGATCCGCCCGCTGGTCCCGGCCCAGTACCAGGACGACGACTTCCGGGTGCTGGTCAACCCGACCGGCAGCTTCGAGCTGGGCGGCCCCCACGCCGACTGCGGGCTCACCGGCCGCAAGATCATCGTCGACACCTACGGCGGCGCGGCCCGCCACGGCGGCGGTGCGTTCTCGGGCAAGGACCCGTCCAAGGTCGACCGCTCGGCCGCCTACGCCGCCCGCTGGGTGGCCAAGAACCTGGTGGCCGCGGGCGCGGCCGACAAGGTCGAGGTGCAGGTGGCCTACGCCATCGGCGTGGCCCACCCGGTGTCGCTGCTGGTCGAGACGTTCGGCACCGAGAACGTCGACCCGGCCAAGATCTCCCACGCCGTCGGCGAGATCTTCGACCTCCGGCCCGCGGCGATCCTGCGGGACCTCGACCTGCGCCGGCCGATCTACAAGAAGACGGCCGCCTATGGCCACTTCGGGCGCAACGACAAGGAGATGACCTGGGAGCAGACCACCCGGGTCGACGACGTCAAGAGCGCCCTCGGCCTCTGACCGGTAGCGATCCGATGGGGCACGGGCGCGTCGCCCGCGTCCTCGTCGACGAGCCGGCCATCGACAAGCGCTTCGATTACCTGGTCCCCGAGTCGCTCGGGGACCAGGTGCGCGTCGGCGACCGGGTCCGGATCGCGCTCGGCGGTCGCCGTGTCGGGGGCTGGATCGTCGAGCTGGACGTGGAGCCGCCCGCCGGCGTGGCCCTGCGCCCGCTGGCCCGCTGGTCGGGCCGGGGCCCGGACGCCGGGCTGATCGACCTCGCCGCCTGGGCGGCGTGGCGCTGGGCCGGCCGCCCGGCGTCGTTCCTGCGCACCGCGTCGCCCGAGCGGGTCGTCGGCGACCTGCCGCGGCCCGCGCCCGCCCGCCGCCCGGCGCTCGGGCCCCCCTCCGCAGCCGGGCGACTGGCGGCGGACGCGCTGCGCCAGCCCCGCTCGGTGGTCCGCCTCCCGCCCGCGGTCGATCCTGCGGGCGTGGCGCTGGCCGCGGCCGGGCTGGGCCACGCGCTGGTGCTGTGCCCGACCGCCGCGCAGGCGGGCGCGGTCGCCGACCGCCTGGCCCGCGCCGGTGTGGTCGTGGCCCGCCACCCCAAGGGCTGGGCCCAGGGGGCGGCCGGGGCCACCGTGGTCGGCACCCGGGCCGCGGCCTGGGCGCCGGTGTCCGGGCTGGCCGCGGTGGTCGTGATCGACGAGCACGACGAGGCCCACCAGCAGGAGCAGGCGCCCACCTGGCACGCCCGCGAGGTGGCGGCCGCCCGGGCCCGGCGGGCCGGCGTCCCCTGCGTGCTCACCTCGCCCACGCCGTCGCTGGAGGCGCTGGCGTGGGGCCGCCTGGTCACGCCGTCGCGCTCCGACGAGCGGGCGGGATGGCCGGTCGTCGACGTGGTGGACATGCGGCGCCAGGATCCCCGCCTCGGCCTGCTTCCGCCCCCGCTGGTGCGCCTGCTGCGCAGCGACCGCCGGGTGGTGTGTGTCCTCAACCGGACCGGGAGGGCCCGGCTGCTGGCCTGCGCGGCCTGCGGCGAGCTGGCCCGCTGCGAGCGCTGCGATGCCTACGTCACCCAGCCGTCGGACGACGAGCTGGTGTGCGCCCGCTGCGGCACGGTGCGCCCGGTGGTGTGCCTGCACTGCGGCGCCGGGCGGCTGAAGGCGCTGCGCCAGGGGGTCACCCGGGTCCGGGACGAGATCGAGGCGCTGGTGGGCGAGCCGGTGGCCGAGGTGACCGGAGCGACGGACGGCCAGACCGCCCGGACCCGGGTGGTGGTCGGCACCGAGGCCACCCTGCACCAGGTGGCGCGGGCCGACGTCGTGGCGTTCCTCGACTTCGACCAGGAGTTGCTGGCGCCCCGCTACCGGGCCGCGGAGCAGGCCCTCGGGCTGCTGGCCCGGGCGGCTCGGCTGGTGGGCGGCAAGGCCGGCGACGGGCGGCTGGTGGTGCAGACGTTCGTGCCCCGCCACGAGGTGGTCCAGGCCGCGCTGCACGGGGATCCCACCCGGGTGTCCGAGGCCGAGGCGGCCCGGCGGGCGCTGCTGGGCTTCCCGCCCGTCACCGCGCTGGCCGAGGTGTCCGGTCCCGCCGCGCCGGCGTTCATCGACGGCCTGGGCGCGCCGCTCGGGCTGGAGCTGCTGGGCCCGTCCGAGGGGCGCTGGCTGGTCCGGGCGCCCGACCACGCCACGCTGTGCGACGCCCTCGCCGCCGCCCCCCGGCCGCCGGGCCGGCTGCGGGTGGCGGTCGATCCGCCCCGCGTCTGACCGCTCCTACAGTGGTCCCGTGAGGACGATCGACTGGGCGGGCGACGCGGTGGTCATCCTCGACCAGACCGTGCTGCCCCACGAGGTCCGGCCCCTGTCCCTCACCGACGTGGACGCCCTGGCGGACGCCATCCGCCGGCTCGCGGTCCGTGGCGCCCCGGCCCTGGGCGCGGCCGGGGCCCTGGGCGTGCTGCTGGCCGTGCGCCAGGCCGGCGCCGAGGGCTGGGACGAGGCCGGCCTGGCCGCGGCGCTCGACCGCCTGCGCGGCGCCCGGCCCACGGCGGTGAACCTGGCCTGGGGCGTGGACCGGGTCGCGGCCCGGCTGCCCGAGGGCGAGGCCGCCGTGCGGTCCGAGGCGCTGGCCGTGCTGGAGGAGGACGTGGCCGTCAACCGGGCGATGGGCGAGCGGGGCGCGGACCTGATCGAGGCGCTGTGCGGCGGGCAGGGCCGCGGGCTGCGGCTCCACACGCACTGCAACGCGGGCGGGCTGGCCGCGGTGGAGGTGGGCACCGCCCTGGAGGTCGTACGGGCACTCCACGTACGCGGCGAGGTCCAACGGGTCTACGCGGACGAGACCCGGCCGCTGCTCCAGGGCAGCCGGCTCACCGCCTGGGAGCTGGACCGCATGGGCGCGGACTACCGGGTGGTGGTGGACGGCGCCGGTCCCTCGTTGATCGCCCGCGGGCTGGTGGACGCCGTGGTCGTCGGCTCCGACCGCATCGCGGCGAGCGGCGACGTCGCCAACAAGATCGGGACCTACCCGCTGGCCCTGGCCGCGGCCCGCTCCGGCATCCCGTTCGTCGTCGTGGCGCCCGAGTCCACCATCGACCCCGCCACCCCCGACGGCGCCGCCATCGCCATCGAGGACCGCGACGGCGACGAGGTCCTCGCCTGGGACGGCCACCGGGTGGCGCCGGCCGGGGCCGAGGCGGTCAACCCCGCCTTCGACGTGACCCCGGCCGACCTGGTGACCGCCATCGTCACCGAGCGCCGGGTCGTCCGGCCCGCCGCGGGCGAGCGGCCCTGACGGTCAGAAGGTCAGGGCGCACCACGGCGCCCGGGGCATGGTGAACATCGCCGCGGCCCGGGCCAGCGCGCCGGGGCGGCGCTCGTCGACCCAGCCCGCGGCGGCCAGCCGGGCGAACGGCTGGCCGCCCAGGTAGGCCGCGCCCAGCGCCGCCACGGGCAGTGCCAGGTCGGGCTCGTCGTCGGTGGGCACGCACTCGGCGCCCTCGGGCCCGCCTTCGAGCCGGAAGCGGCCGGCTGCGTAGCCCCGCGGATCGTCGACCTCCAGCACGAGCGTGCCGGGGGTGGCGTAGCGGCGGGCGGCCAGGGTGGTGGGCAGGTCCAGGATCCGCACCCACAGGTGGTCCGAGCGGTCGGAGAGGTAGCCGTGGCGGGCGTCCTCCAGGGCCAGCGGGACGGCCTCGTCGGTCGGGCGGAGGTAGACGGCCACCTCGGCGGCCCAGTCGATCGAGGTCAGGTAGCGCACCACCTCGACGGTCCCGCGGTCGGTGGCCGAGACCAGCAGCGGGGCCGTCAGCTTGCCCGCCACCCGGTTGTGCACCCACTTCCCGTCGACCGAGTAGGCGGTGGCGGCCTGGACCTCACCGGCGTCGTCGCGCCAGAGCACCTTGGTGGCGTTGCGGCGCGAGTCGTCGTCGCCGTCGGCGTAGGACTGGGCGCCCGCATGGACCCGCCAGAAGTCCGCGTCGTTGCTGATGTGGCCCGGGGTGACCCGCCGCACCCGGTCGTAGAGGGCGTCGAGCTCCTTGGCGTAGTCCTCGTTGCCGACCAGCTCGACCGTGCCGGCCGGGGGCTGGCGGAAGCGGGCGACCAGGGAGTCGACGTGCAGGGCCACGGCCTCGGTGGCCGGCCCGTAGCCGAAGCGGCCGTAGATCGGGTACTCCGCCGCGATCAGGATGGCGACCGGCTCGCCCCGCTCCGCGACGTCGGCCAGCTGCACGTCCATCAGGCGGGTGAGGTAGCCCCGGCGCCGGTGCGTCGGCCGCACGCCCACCGCGCTGATCGCGCCGGCCTGCACCTCGCCCCCGGGCACGGTCAGCTTGGTGCCGAGGGCGGCCGCCGTCCCGCAGATGACGCCGTCGGGATCGAACGCGGCGTGGCAGCGCGCGAGGTCGAAGTAGGTCCGCCGCGCGGCCACCTCCTCGTCGGAGGGCGGAGGCGACACGAAGGCGGTGCGGACGACGCCGATCCAGGCGGCGAGCTCGTCGTCCGTGATGGGCCGTACCGTGGGCTCGCTCATCCCGACGAGGGTAGGCCGGGGCCTCCGGGCGAGGCTGCGGGAATATCCAGCTCCGCCAGCAGGTCCCTCGCCCGGTCGAGGAGCGCCGCCGCTCGGACCGGCGACTGTCGTCCGGCGCCGGCCCAGAAGTCCGGGCCGGGGTCCGCCTCCAGCGAGACCCGGTGGCCATCGGCCCACGACGCATCGAACGCCAGGCGCCACGCGTGCAGGAACGTGCGGGTCGCGGGGGAGCGGTCGAACAGCGGGTCGCCGCCGACCGGGTGCCCGACCCAGGCCAGGTGGACCCGGATCTGGTGGCGCCGCCCGGTGACGGGCCGGGCCAGCAGGACCGTGTGGCCGCCGCCCTCCCAGACACGGGCGAACGTGGTCACCGAGGGGTACACCCGGGGGCCCTCCCGGACCGCCGAGGACGGCACGGACCAGCGCTGCGCCTGACCGTCCCAGGCGATGGCCTCGCGGGGCGCGGCGATGCGCACCCGGCTCTTGCGCCCGACGGTCAGCGGCAGGTCGATGGTGCCGCGCTCGGGGACGCCCGACGACGGGGTGATGACCAGGTACGCCTTGGCGACGGTCCGGCGGTTGAACTGCCGGGTGAGCCCGCCGTGGACCGCGAGCGTCTTGGCGAACAGCACGACGCCCGAGGTGACCTTGTCGATCCGGTGGGCGGGGAACAGCTCCTCGCCGGCCTCGGCCGCCAGCCGGACCAGGTCGGTGTCGTGGCGTTCGCCCGTCACCGAGATGCCGGCAGGCTTGTCGAGGGCCAGGACGGCCTCGTTCTCCAGGATGACGCCCTCGCGCCGGATGCTCGGCCAGGAGGCCACGGCGAGCGACGGTAGCCTGGTGGGTCATGGCTCCCTACAGCATCCGCGTGGTCGGCGACCCGGTGCTCCGCCAGCGGTCCCCCGAGGTCACCACCATCGACGGGCGCCTGGCGAAGCTGGCCGAGGACATGCTGGTCACGATGTACGACGCCCCCGGCGTGGGCTTGGCCGCACCCCAGGTGGGGGTGGAGAAGCGCCTGTTCGTCTACGACGTCGGCGACGGCGCGCACACCGTCATCAACCCGGTCATCAGCGAGAGCCGCGGGGAGTGGGCCTACGAGGAGGGCTGTCTCTCTGTGCCCGGCCTGTCCTGGGACATCGTCCGGCCCAAGGAGGTCCTGCTCACCGGCGTCGACCTCGACGGCAACGACGTGGCGGTCGAGGCGGACGAGCTGCTGGCGCGCTGCTTCCAGCACGAGCTCGACCACCTCGACGGCGTGCTGCTGCTGGAGCGACTCGACCCGGACACCCGGCGCAAGGCGATGCGGACCATCCGTGACCTGGGCATCGGCCCGTCGGTCCTGGCCGACGCCGAGCCCAAGCCCGGCGGCTTCTCCCTGCGCTAGGTGAGCCTGCCCCCGGCGCCGGCCCACCCCCGGCGCCTCGCCTTCCTGGGGACGCCGGACGCGTCGGTCGTGCCCCTGCGGGGGCTGGTCGAGGCCGGCTGGGACATCGCCCTGGTCGTCTCGCAGCCCGACAAGCGACGGGGCCGGGGCGGCGCGCTCGTACCGTCGCCGGTCAAGCAGGCCGCGACCGAGCTGGGCCTGGCCACGGGCGACCGGGTCGACGACGTGCTCGGCGTGGGCGCCGACCTGGGTGTCGTGGTGGCGTTCGGCCGCCTGATCAAGCCCCACGTGCTGGCCGAGCTGCCCATGCTCAACGTCCACTTCTCGCTGCTGCCCCGCTGGCGGGGCGCAGCGCCGGTGGAGCGCGCCATCCTCGCCGGTGACGAGCGGACCGGCGTCGACCTGATGGTGGTGGAGGAGGGCCTCGACACCGGCGGCATCTACGACCGGGCCGAGGTCGCCATCGGCCCCGACGACACCGCGGACGAGCTGCGCTCCCGGCTGTCGGTGCTCGGGCGCGACCTGCTGCTCGACAACCTGGCCCGCGGCCTCGGCGAGCCGCGGCCCCAGGAGGGCGAGCCGACCTACGCCCACAAGATCGACCCCGCCGAGCTGGCCGTGGACTGGAGCGCGCCCGCGGCGCACATCCACCGGGTCGTGCGGATCGGCGGC
>DATBGF010000227.1:0-8550 GCA_036558145.1 Acidimicrobiales bacterium | reverse complement strand
AAAGGGAGAGATGCGGATGCCGTGGGTTGGAACCGCAGCGCGCCGGGTGGCGTAGGGAGTGGTCGTCTGGCGACCGTCATAGGAGGACGATGGTCACGTGCCCTTCAGATCCGACTGCGGGGACGCACGGCCTGGGCCGATGCCTGGCGCTACCCGGCCCAGGCCACGTCCACTGCCACTCCGTTGCGGAGCGTGTCGAGGGTGATGCAGAGCTGGTCGGTCTGAGCCCTCAGCAGCTCCAGTCGCCGGGGCTCGGTGCCCGGCGCGGCGTCGTAAGCGATCACGGCGTTGAGGGCCTGGAAGCCGACCCGAACCCCGGGGTCGACGGCCAGTGCACCGCGGGCGTCGACCTCACCCTGCACGTCGACCCGCACCGATCGCAGTTCGACGCGGAGGTGGTTCGCGATCATCCGCAGCGTGGTGTCCAGACACGAGGCCAGCGCGGCGCACAGCATCTCGCCGGGGTTGGGGGCGTCGTCGTCGCCGCCGACCTTGGCGTCGATGCCGACGGCCCAGGTGGTGCCATGGGCCCCGGGCACGACCGCGCCGTGGGCGGGGTCGGCGACCTCGCCGTCCCTGGTCCACACATGCTTGCGGATCATCGCCTCGGTCGGTGCGCGGCGGTAGAGCGCCTGGAGCCGGGCGTGCCGTTCGACGACTGGGCTGGTGGTGGGCAGGGTCATGGGAACCTCCTCAGGGTCCGTCTCGCTACGGTCGGTACGGTGGCGACGTGGGGCACGATCCCGATGTGCTGATCGAGGCGGGCGCCCTGCTCGCCCGGGGCGCCTGGGTCGAGGCTCGCGACGCCTTCGACCGGGTGCTGGCGGGCAGTGAGGACCCTCAGGCCTGGGAGGGACGTGCTTTCGCGGCCCGTCTGCTCGGCGACCACGCCGCCTCGTTCGCGGGCTACGAGCGGGCATACCAGCTGCACCGCGAGCGCGGTGACCGGGCTGGGGCGGGCCGGGCGGCGACCTGGCTCGGGTACAACCATGCGACCCTGCGGGGCGACATCGCGGTTGCTCGCGGGTGGTACCGGCGGGCGCACCGCCTGCTCGACGAGCTGGCCCCGGCGGTCGAGCAGGCGTGGCTGGCAGTGCGCGAGGCCGAGATGGCGCTCGTGCTCGACCACGACAGCGGTGCCGGTCTCGATCTCGCCCGCCAGGCCCGCCGGGTGGCGGCCGCCGCGGGCGACGCAGAGGTGGAGCTCGTCGCCCAGGGCCAGGAGGGTCTGGCGCTCGTCATCGCCGGGCGACCGGCGGCGGGGATGCGCCTGCTCGACGACGCGGCCGCGGCGCTGATCGCCGGCGACCTCGCGTCCTACCTCCCCACGGCGATGACCTGCTGCTATGTCATCTACGGATGCGAGCACGTGGTCGACGTCGAGCGGGCGGCGCAGTGGTGCGACGTCATCGAGGAGCACATCTGCGCCCGGATCCGGTTCGACCAGCTCGTCGGCTTCTGCCGCTGCCACTACGCGGGGGTCCTCATGGCCCGGGGCGACCTGGCGGGCGCCGAGGTCGAGCTCGACGCCGCCGAGCGGTCCTTCGCCACCGGGGCGCCGGCGGCGGTCTTCGAGGTGATCGTGCGCCGAGCCGAGCTGCGCCGCCGCCAGCAACGGCCCGCTGCCGCCCGCCGTCTCGCCTCGCTGGTCCAGTGGCATCCCGATGCCCTCCGCTGCCTGGCCGCCGTCGCGCTCGACGAGGGCGACCTTGTCGGCGCCGGTGACCTCGCCGAGCGGCATCTGCGCCGGCTGGCGCCCGACAGTGCGCTGGCGCGCGCGCCCGGGCTCGCTCTGGCCGCCACGGTCGCGGCCCGCCGTGGCCTGCTCGACGACGCCGACCGGCTCATCCGCGAGCTGTGGGACATGGCCGAGCCCACCCCCGCCATCAAGGCCATGGCCGCGGCGGCCGGCGCCGAGGCGGCCGAGGCCGCTGGCGACCACGAGAGGGCGCGCCGCCTCTGGGAAGACGCCATCGACATGTTCGACCGGGCCGGGACCCCCTACGACGCCGGCCAGGCCCGGGCCGGCCTGGCCCGGGCCCTGCAAGCGCTGGGCCGGCCGATCGACGCGGACCGCGAGGCGGAGCGCGCCGCGTCCTCCCTGGCGTCGCTGCAGGCCGCGCGCGTTGACCGCTCCGGCATCCTGAGCCGCCGCGAGCTGGACGTGGTCGATCTGGTGGCGCAGGGCCTCACCGACTCCGAGATCGCCCAGCGGCTCCACCTGAGCGTCCACACCGTGCACCGCCACGTGGCCAACATCCGGACCAAGCTGGACCAGCCATCGCGGGCAGCGGCGGTCGCCGAGGCCTCCCGGCGGGGTCTGCTCGCTCCAGGGGACTGACGGGAGGTAACGAGGCACCCGCGCAGCCTGCGCCGCCCGCCCGGCGGTGACTTCGCCCTCCCGGGCCATTCGTGCCGCCCCGCGACCTCGCGGGGATGGCCCGTTCGGGCCATCCCACGACCCCGGAGGCTGGCCCGGGCGAGCGAAGTCGGCGCCCCACCCGCCTCCTTACCGTCGCCTGGGTGACGACGGAATCAGGAGGACCCGTGACATCAACCGGTACCTGGGCGGGAGCGCCCGACGACGAGATGCTCGCCCGTTTCGAGCAGCGGGCGCCAGGCCACGACCGGGACAACACCTTCTTCACCGACGACCTGGAGGAGCTGCGTGCCTGCGGCTACCTGCTGGCGGCCGTCCCGACCGACCTGGGCGGCGGGGGACTCGACCTGGCCGAAGTGAACCGGCTCCAGCGGCGGCTGGCCTACGCCACCCCCGCGACCGCGCTGGCCGTCAACATGCACCACTACTTCGTGGGCCTGTGCGCAGACCTCCGCCGCCGTGGCGACGACTCGGGTGCCTGGCTCCTGCGCGAGGCCGCCGACGGCGCGATCGTCGCCGCCGGCCACGGTGAGGCAGGCAACGACATCCCCATCCTGCTGTCGTCGGCGACCGCCACCCGCATCGACGGCGGCTGGAGGATCAGCGGGCACAAGCTCTTCGGCAGCCTGTCGCCGGCCTGGACCTGGCTGGGCGTGCACGCGATGGACGCCAGCGACCCGGCCCGGCCGACGATCGTGCACGGGTTCGTCCGGCGCGACTCCCCGGGTGTGGACATCGCGCAGACCTGGGACGCCCTCGGCATGAGGGCGACAGCTTCGGACGAGACCTTGCTGCACGACGTGTTCATGCCCGACGAGGCGACCATCCTCGTCTGCCCCGCCGGCTTCGCCGGGGCGGGCCTGTTCCAGCTGACGCTGTTCGCGTGGGGCCTCCTCGGCTTCGCCGCCGTCTACGCCGCCATCGCCCGGCACGCCTTCGACGAGACGATCGAGCTGGCGCACAAACGCACGTCCCTCGCGTTGACCCGCTCGCTGGCCTACCACCCCGAGGTCCAGCATCACGTGGCCGAGATGCGCCTGCACCTCGAGGCCCTCGACGCCCACCTCGACAGGGTGTGCGGGGACTGGGCTGCCGGCGTCGACCACGGGCCCGACTGGCTCGCCAAGATCGTCGCCTGCAAGCACGACGTCGTCACCCGGGCATGGGCGGTCGTCGACACGGCACTCGACGTCACCGGCGGCAGCGGGATCCTCCGACGCAGCCCCATCGAACGGATGTTCCGCGACGCCCGCATGGGGCGCGTCCACCCCGCCAACTCGTTGCTGACCCACGAGCTGCTCGGCAAGCTCAGCCTCGGCATCGATCCCGACGAACAGCCGCGGTGGGGCTGAGCGTGGCGAAGCTCCAGCTCCTACCCGACGAGGTCGTCCTCCGGCGGGCGTCCACGGCCTACCTGAAGGCCCGCCTCAAGCTGGTTCCCGGCGAGGCCGTGGTGACCCAGCGACGGTTCGTCCACGTCGGCCAGCTGCGGGCCACGGCAGCCGCCGGTGTGCTCGGCCTGCTCGCCGGCGGGCGGGTCGACGTCGACGTAGCGCTCACGACGCTGGCCCGGCTCGACCGGTCCCGGCACGGGCGAGGCCAGGCCTGGACACTGACCACCACCGCCGGCGAGGAGTACAAGCTGCTCGGCGACCTGGACGACTGGCGTCCCGCCTTCGAGGACGCGCTGTCTCGTGGCGGCCGGCGGCTCGTAGAGCAGCAGGCCGGCAGCTGGGACGTCGTGCCGGCGTGAACCGCTGACTCCATGCACAACCAAGATCCGCCGGCCGCGGTGCCGGCCGTGCGCCCCCTGGGCCGCGCGACCGGTACGCGGTCGGCGGCCGACGGCGAGCTCGCCCGCCGCTTCGCCGCGGGCGATCCGTCCGCCGTACGCGTCGTCTACGACCGCTTCTCGGGCCCGGTGATGACGGTGGCGACCAGCCGGCTCCACGACCGAGCTCTCGCCGAGGAGGCCGTCCAGGAGGTCTTCCTCAAGGCCTGGCAGGCGCATGCCCGCTACGACCCGCAGCGACCGCTCAGCCCGTGGCTCTACGCCATTGCCCGCCGGACCGCCGCTGACATCGCCCGCCGAGAGCGGCGCCGGCCGAGGACGACTTCTCTGCCGCGCGGCTTGGCCGCGCCCGAGGCCGCCACGTTCACCGGGACGTGGGAGCAGTGGACGGTCCGCCGTGCCCTGCAGGACCTGCCCGCCGGAGAACGAGAGCTGCTACGACTCACCCACTATCGAGGCCTGACCCAGGCCGAGATCGCCGAGACACTTGGCATCCCTGTCGGCACCGTCAAGTCCCGCGTGCACCGGGCGCACCGCCGGCTGGCCGGCCGGCTGGCCCACCTCCGGGACGAGACCTGACGCGCCAGGGGCCCCGGGCCGGGTGGCCGGACCGGGGCCACCGCGCCGGCGGCCTCAGCGCGCGACGCAGATCGACTGGGCCACGATGGAGTCCCAATCGATGGGAGCGTCGCGGTCGGCCAGCTCCAGCGGGCTGTTCCACGAGGCCTCGACCCGGGAGCCGGCCCCCATGTCGTCGTGGGAGGTGAACGTCAGCGTGGTGAGCGCCACGTTCCCGGGCGCCACGTTGCTCACGGCCCCGCCCCGGGAGACGACCTGGCGGTCCCCCGTGCAGGACGCCGTCGCCGTCTTGAACCGTGCCGGGCCGGCCGCCGAGGAGCCTCCCCGCACCTGGTAGCCGTCCGGTGTGAGCGCACAGACGGCGTAGCCGTAGAGCTGCCATTCATCCGAGAATCCGGCGGGCCGGGTGTGGGCCTGCGCCCTGGTCAGCACGCCCCGGGCGTCCGCCCTGGCCACCTGGAGGACAGGCCCGGCTGCCGGCGAGCCGGTGGTGGTGGCCACCATCGCCCCGGTGCCCAGCACCCGCTGGCGCGTCGTGTCGGGACACGCCGGCGCCGCTGACTTGACCGGCGACGCCGATCGCTCCGAGGCCCCCGACACGATCTGGTACCCGGTCATCGGATCTGCGCAGATCGCCTCGACCGAGAGCCACCACAGGTACGGGACCGGTGAGGTGTTCACCGCGGTGGCGGCGTAGGCGTAGTGCCGGCTGCCGCCACTCCAGTAGGGGACCAGCCGCGTCAGTGCGAACGGTGTCCTGACCGGGGGGCTCCCGGTGGCGGACACCACGAAGGCACCACCACCCAGGACGACCTTGCCGGCCGGGCATTCGGCCACCACGTCCTTGACAAAGGTGTAGCTCGGCTCGGTCCTCCAGCTCACGTGGATCACACCGGTCGGCCGGGGCGCGGCCGGCGCGGCGGCCGCGGGGCGTGGTCCGGCCCCGCCAGGGGCGGTGCAGAGCAGCGCCCCGGCGAGCGCCAGGGCGACGGATACCCGGGCCACCCGCTTGGGTCTGGATCGGTGGCCCGGTGCAGGGCCGCGTGCGCACAGCATCGTCGTTCCTCCTGGTCTCGGCTGACGATGCTCCGCCTCTACGCCGGACGGGCGACGAGGGTTCCGACCATCGGGCTGGTCCGACCAGGCCGAAACCGCAGGAACCGGGCGGAACGGAAGATGGCGAACCGGCGTAGTGAGTCGAAGCCAGCGTCCCCAGACCCGAGGAGGTCCCATGGCGTCCACCGAGGCGAGCACCGACCGGAACAGGCACGACCGACGCCGCCCAGAGACTGCGCTGGCGTTGGCGGCCGCCGTCGCGACCGCGACCGTGGTCACCGGCACGACAGCCGCGGCCGCGCTCGGGGTCCCAGTGCTGGCGCTCCTGAGCGCGAACCACAACGAGACGATCATCCGCTCGCAGTGACGGAGTGCCTCGGGGCCGTCAGCCGCCCGTGCGGAAACCCGACCGGGTGAGGGTCAGCTCGACGCCCATGATGTCGGCGACGTCGGCCTCGGAGCCGCCCCGAGCGGTGACCTCGAACAGGTCGCGGCTCTCGGCACCGGCGATGGCGATCGCAGTACGCACCCCCTGCAGCTCGAGGCGTCCCTCGACTGCCGCGACCCCGGCTTGCGCGCCGTCGACGATGACGGAGGCGGTCACGGTGTCGACCTGGGCGTCGCCTCCCCCCGCCTGGTCGGACAGGTCGAGGGTCACTCCTCCGACTGCGGTGGCCGACATCTCGTCGATCACGATGGTGTCTGCACCTCCGAGGGTCCTCAGGTGCACCTGCTCGACTGTGTCGAGGTCGAGGAGGACGCTGGTTACGTTCCTGGTCAACCTCGCGTGGGCGCCGACAGGGCTCAGGCGGAGGCTCTCGGCGACGTTCGAGCCCCTGAAGTCGAGCGTGTCGCTACCCGCTTGGCCTTGGATCGTGTCGTTGTCGTCGCCCGGGTTCCAGATGAAGGTGTCCCGGCCGGCACCCAGGTCGACGGCATCGTTGCGGTCACCTCCGTCGACGATGTCGTTGCCGGTGCCGCCGAGCAGACCGTCGGCGCCCAGTCCACCGTCGATGACGTCGTCGCCGCCACCGCCGTCGAGTGTCACGAGCTCGTCTGTGAACGCACCGGTGGTGTCGTCGACGCGGATCCTGTCGCTGCCGCCACCGGCGCGGACGACGACCCGGCTGAACGTGCCGCGATCGAACTGCTGGTCGGCCGAGCCATCGTCGCCGAAGTCGACCTGCAGCGTCGTGGGGAGACCAGGCGCCAACCGCAACGCGATCCGTTCGCTGGCATCACTGCCGGTCACGGTCAACGTGTCGTCGGCGACCGAGGTCGTCGGTGTCGCTGGCGCGGCCGCTAGCTCGATCCCGCCCGCGTGCCGCCTGTCGGTCGACTCGCCGTTGATGCCAGCCGCGTCCTTCCGGCCGTGGTGAGGGTCGGACCGCTGTGAGGAGATGACGGAAGCAGCGAGCACGAGGAAGGCGATGCTCGCGAGGGCGCCGATGGTACGAGGGCGTGCGCGAGCAGTGGCGATGGTCTTCATGCGGTCTCCGATGCGGGGGGGGTGTGTGTCCTGCCACCCCACTACGCCCCGCGGCCCGAATGGTTCACGCCGGGAGGCCCAGCGGCTCACCGCACCCTGACGGCACCTTGGCCAGCCCGTGAACGCAGGGGGCCCGCATGGCGTAGAGGTCTGACACCGGTCGGTGGCATCGCGCCCCGGACACCCGCATCAGGAGGAGATCGTGAGCCCGACCTGGCCTACTGAGTCACCATCGTCTTGCCGAAGGAACCCCACGACCAAGCAGCGCGAGCGGGCCGCTCACCTCGGCGCCCGACAGCGCCGTCGTCTGCCCGGCACGCTCGCCACCATGGCGGGCGCGGCCATGGCCGTCGGTGAGGCGGCGAAAGCTGCGATCTGGCGGGCAGCTGGCGACCCGCGGGAGGGCCTCATCGGGGTGGGCGAGGTCTTGGCGACCCTTGGCATCGAAACTGATGTCGAGTCAGTTGCATGGCGTGTGCTCGCGGGCCGCTACCACCAGGCCCTGGGGGAGCATCCAGTGGCACGCGATGCGTTCGAGGACGCGCGCCGGGCAGCGCTGGCGCAGGGCGAGCCGCTCCTGGCCGCTATTGCCTTAGGGGCGCTCGCAGGCCAGGACCGCGTGGACGGCCGTTACGACACCGCCATCCGACGGGGCACGACGGCCCTCACCGAAGCCGTCCGGGTCGTCGGGGACGACGACCGGCTCGTCGCCTCGCTGCGCAACGAGCTGGCCATCACGTACAAGTCCGTCGGCCGCTTCGACCAGGCCGAGCCTCTGTACCGGGCGGCGCTCGCCTGCCTTGAGACCGCGCTGGGACCCGACCATCCCGAGCTCGCCGCCACACTGCACAACCTGGCGGGACTCACCCACGCCCGCGGTGACCAACGTGCCGCCGAGCGGATGGCTCGACGCGGGCTGGCAATCCGCGTTGCCGCCCTCGGCGACGATCACCTCGCAGTCGCGCTCGATCGTGCGGCGTTGGCGCCCATCATCGATGCCCTCGGACGGCCCGACGAGGCCGACCAACTCCTGCAGGATGCGCTCGGATGCTTCGAACGAGTTCTCGGTGACGACCACTACGAGGTGGCGGTCACCCTGCACAACCTCGGGGCCATCGACCACCGCCAAGGCCGCCTCGATCAGGCCGCGGCGCGTTACCGTCGCAGCCTCCGCATCAGGGCCGGAGTGCTGAGTGAGAGCCATCCGGAGCTCGGCACCACCCTGGTGAACCTCGCGGTCCTCGAACGCGCTCG
>DATBGF010000226.1:0-4285 GCA_036558145.1 Acidimicrobiales bacterium | reverse complement strand
TGGAAGCCGGTGGTCTGCGCGGTGCAGGGGATCTGCACCGCCGGGGCCTTCTACTTCCTCAACGAGGCGGACATCGTCATCTACTCGACCGACGCCACGTTCTTCGACTCCCACGTGTCCAACGGCATGGTTTCGGCCCTGGAGCCGGTCGGCCTCATGCGCCGGGTCGGCCTGGCCCAGACGCTGCGCGTGGCGCTGTCGGGCAACGACGAGCGGGTCACCGCCACCACGGCCCTGCAGATCGGGCTGGTGACCGAGGTGGTCGAGCGGGCGTTCCTCTGGTCCCGGGCGCAGGAGATCGCGGCGGGCATCGCGGCCAAGCCGAGCGCCGCCACCCAGGGCACCGTGCGCGCCATCTGGGAGTCGCTCGACCGCCCCTACCGGGCCGCCATGGAGCAGGGCCTCATCTACACCCGGCTGGGCAACCCGCTCGGCATGGCCGAGGCGGCCGAGCACCCCCCGCCGCCCTCCGAGCCGAGGCTGCGATGACCGGCCTGTCCGCCCGCATCTCGGCCGTGCTGGCCCTCGAACCCGCGGCGCACGCGATCGAGTTCGAGCACCGGTGGTGGACGTGGGGCGACCTCGCCACGATCGCAGCCGGGGCCGCCGCATCCGTCCCGGGGCCCGGCGCCGAGGTCGGCGTGGTCCTGGCGAACCGGCCCGACGCGGTCGGGCAGGTGCTCGGTGTCCTCCAGGCCGGGGGCTGCGTGGTGGCGAACAACCCGGCCCGCGGCGAGCAGCCCGACGGGGACGGCGGCATCCGGCCAGGCGTCGCCGTACGGATGCTGACCAGCGGGACGACCGGCCCGCCCCGGCGCGTCGACCTCACCTACGAGACGTTCGAGCGGGTGCTGGTGGGAGCCAAGCACTACGAGTCGAACAAGGACGCGGGTCCGCGGCTGCGGTCGGGCGTGGCGGTCGTCAACGCGCCGCTGGCCCACGTGGGCGGCCTGTTCCGGGTGCTCCAGTGCGTCGCCGACGGCCGGTCGTTCTGCCTGCTGGACCGGTTCACCGTCGACGGGTGGGTCGACGCCGTCCGCCGCCACCGCCCCGCCACCGCCAGCCTGGTCCCGACCGCCCTGCGCATGGTGCTGGAGGCGGACGTCGACCCCGCCGACCTGGCGAGCCTGCGCTCGGTCGTGTCGGGGACCGCGCCGCTCGATCCCGACGATGCCGACGCCTTCACCCGGCGCTACGGCGTGCCGGTGCTGGTCTCCTACGGCGCCACCGAGTTCGGCGGCGGGGTCGCGGGCTGGAACCTCGCCGACCACCGCGAGTTCTGGGCCACCAAGCGGGGCAGCGTCGGCCGGGCCCATCCGGGCTGCGCGCTGCGGGTGGTCGACGGCGTGCTGGAGGTGCGGTCCCGCCAGCTGGGGACCGACGGCTGGGTTCGCACGACCGACCTCGCCCGCATCGACGCCGACGGCTTCCTCTGGATCCTGGGCCGGGCCGACCAGGCCATCATCCGCGGCGGGTTCAAGGTCCAGCCCGAGGACGTGCGCGCCGCGCTGGAGCGCCATCCCGCGGTGCGGGGCGCGGCGGTCGTCGGCCGGGAGGACCGCCGGCGCGGCGCGGTGCCGGTCGCCGCGGTCGAGCTACGTGCGGGCGCGGAGCCGGTCGGGCCGGGCGACCTGCTGGCCCACGCCGCCACCACGCTGGCCCGCTACGAGCTCCCGGCCGAGATCCGGGTGGTGGACGCGCTGCCCCGGACCGACTCGGGCAAGGCCGACCTCGCCGCCGTGCGGGCCCTGCTGGCGGGGGCGTGACGATGGACCTGCGCTACTCCGACGCCGACCAGGCGTTCCGCAAGGAGGTCCGGGCTTGGCTGGACGAGGCCGTCCCCGCCTACGGGCCGCCCCCGCCGCCCGGCGACATGACCGCCCGCCGGGCCTACGACACCGGCTGGCAGCGCCGCCTGCACGACGCCGGGTACGCCGGGCTCAACTGGCCCGCCGAATACGGCGGGCGGGGCCTGCCCGCTTCGCAGCAACTGGTGTTCCTGGAGGAGTACGCCGCCGCGGGCGCGCCCTACGTCGGCGTCACGTTCGTGGCCAACGCCCATGCCGGCCCCACGCTGATCGCCGAGGGCAGCGAGGAGCAGCGCCGCTACCACCTGCCCCGGATCCTGCGGGGCGAGGCCGTGTGGTGCCAGGGCTTCTCCGAGCCGGGCGCCGGGTCCGACCTGGCGGCGCTGCGCACCCGGGCCGTGCGGTCGGGCGACGAGTACCTGGTGACCGGCCAGAAGATCTGGAGCACCCGCGCCCAGGTCGCCGACTGGTGCGAGCTGCTGGTGCGGACCGACCCGGACGCCCTGGTCGCCACAGATTCCGCCCCGGGTGCTTCGGCGAGTCAAGCAGGGCGAAATCTGCAGCGAAAGCACAAGGGCATCACCTGGCTGATCCTCGACATGCACCAGCCGGGCGTCGAGGTCCGCCCGATGCGGACCATGGACGGCGAGAGCCACTTCTGCGAGGTGTTCCTCGACGGCGCCCGGGTCCCGGTGGCCGACCGGGTGGGGGCGGAGAACGACGGCTGGCGGGTCACCAACGTCACCCTGCGCTTCGAGCGGGGCACTGCGTTCGCCGGCCACATCATCACGCTGCGGTCCCAGCTGCGCCGCCTGGCCGGCCTCGCCTCCGGCGCCTCCGACGACCCCGGGCTGCTGCGCCACCTCGGGCGCCTCGACGCCCGGGTCGACGGCCTGTGGCGGATGACCCAGCGCTGCGTGACCGAGGCCGAGGCCACCGGCGTCCCGTCCCCGCTCGGTTCGGCGGTCAAGCTCGGCTACAGCGAGCTGGGCCAGGAGATCGCCGCCCTCGGCGTCCGCCTGCTGGGCCGCCGCGCCATCGGCTGGGATCCCGACAGCGAGGACGCCCGCGTCGTCCACGACTACCTGTGGTCCTTCCAATCGACCATCGCCGCCGGAACGTCCCAGATCCAGCGCAACCTGATCGCCGAGCGGATCCTCGGCATGCCGAAGGGCCGCTGATGGAACCGTGGACCTTCGGAGTCGCCCCTCTCCGGCAGACGGCTGATGCCGCCGCCCTGCTGCGCCGCGTGACCGGCCTGCTCCTCGCCGCGGAAGCCGAGGACCCCGCGGTCGACCAGTTGATCACCGACTTGGCCCGCGCCGAGGCCGCGCTGGCCGCCCGCGTCCCCGGCGACGCCCCGCCCCGCGTCGGGCCTGCCGCCGCCGGGGATGGGCGGGTCTACCTCGACCACGCCCGCGACATCGGCGCCTACAACCCCTGCTTCCCCGAGTACGACCTCACCGTGGACGGCGACCACGCCAGAGGGACGGTCGCGTTCCCGCTGGCCTACGAGGGCCCGCCGGGGGTCGTGCACGGCGGCTTCCTGGCCCTGTTCCTCGACTGTGTGGTGCAGCACCACAACTGCGACGTCGGTGTCGCCGGCAAGACCACCTCCCTGACGCTCCGGTACCGCCGCCCGGCTCCGGTGGCCACCCCGCTCGCCTTCACGGTCGACCGCTCGGTGCACGACGGTCGCATCCACTCCACCGCCGGCGTGTCGCTGGACGGGCGCGTGCTGTGCGAGGCCGAGGTCGACGCGGTCGCCGGGGACCGGTCGAACCTCCCGGAGGTGTCGCCCCGCCGATGACGTCGCCCACCATCGACGCCCCGGACGGGCTGCCCCTCACCGTCCCGGCCCTGCTGGCCGCCCGCGCCGCCGAGCGGCCCGACGACGTGCTGCTGGTCTGCGACGACGACCGCCTGACCTACGGCGAGGCCGACCGCCGCTCGGCCCGGCTCGCCCGGGCCCTGCTCGGGGCCGGCGCCGGCCACGGCACCCGGGTGGCGCTGCTGCACCCCAACGGCTCCGACTTCGTCGCCGGCTGGCTGGCCGCGGCCCGCATCGGTGCCGTGAGCGTCCCGCTGAGCACGTTCTCCACCAGCGCCGAGCTGGCCGGCCTCCTGCGCGGCGCGGACGTGACGTTCCTCCTCGCGGCGCCGTCGTATCGCTCCCACGACTACGTGGCCGCCCTGCAAGCGGCCATCCCCGAGTTCGATCCTGCGGCTTCGTCCCCGCTGTGGTCCCCGGTCGTGCCGTCGCTGCGCCGGATCGCCTTCGGTGATCCCGGCTGGGCCCGGGCCGGCGCCGACGTGCTCGCGGCGGCCGAGGCCGCGGTCTCGCCCGGGGACCGGATGGTCATCGTGCACACGTCGGGGTCGACCAGCGAGCCCAAGGGCGTGATCCACACCCACGGGGCGCTGATCCGCCACCTCGACAACCTCAACCAGATGCGCCGGTACGGGCCGGGAGAGGT
>DATBGF010000225.1:0-9669 GCA_036558145.1 Acidimicrobiales bacterium | reverse complement strand
ACGCGAAGTCCTTGAAGTACATGATCTCCTTGTCGCCGTTCTGGTACGTCACCTCGAGGAACTCGTTCTCCTTGTCGGTGCGGTACATCTCGTCGACGGTGCGCTCGATGATTCCCTGGACGCACTTGGCGACGTCACCACCGCCGATCTCGCGCACGGCGTCCGCGTCGATCGGCAGGTCGGCCGTGAGGTAGCGGGCGAAGATCTGGCTCGCCGCCGTCTCGTTGGGGCGCTCGATCTTGATCTTCACGTCGAGCCGGCCCGGCCGGAGGATGGCGGGGTCGATCAGGTCCTCACGGTTGGAGGCGCCGATGACGATCACGTTGCGCAGCGACTCGACGCCGTCGATCTCCGCCAGCAGCTGGGGCACGATCGTGGACTCGACGTCGGAGCTGATGCCGGTGCCGCGGGTGCGGAACATCGAGTCCATCTCGTCGAAGAACACGATGACCGGCCAGCCCTCCTCGGACTTCTCCCGGGCCCGCTGGAACACCAGGCGGATCTGGCGCTCGGTCTCGCCCACGTACTTGTTGAGCAGCTCCGGGCCCTTGATGTTGAGGAAGTAGCTCTTGGCGTTGGCGTCGACCGAGCGGGCGCCCACCTTCTTGGCCAGGCTGTTGGCCACGGCCTTGGCGATGAGGGTCTTGCCGCAGCCCGGCGGGCCGTAGAGCAGGATGCCCTTGGGAGCGGGCAGCTTGTGCTCGGCGAACAGCTCGTGGTGGAGGAACGGCAGCTCCACCGCGTCGGCGATCTGCTCGATCTGCTCGTCGAGACCGCCGATGTCGGCGTAGCTGATGTCCGGCACCTCTTCCAGGACCAGCTCCTCGACCTCGGGCCGGGGCAGCTTCTCCAGCAGGAGGCCGGAACGGGCGTCCATGAGCAGGGAGTCGCCCGCGCGCACCAGCTCGTTCTGGAGCACCTCGGACAGCTCGGCCACCCGCTCCTCGTCGGCCCGGCCGAGGATGATGGCCCGGCGGCCGTCCTCCAGCAGCTCCTTGACCGTCACGACCTCGCCGTTGACCTCGGGCGAGCGGGCCATGACGACGTTGAGCGACTCGTTGAGCACGACCTCGCCCCCTCGGACCAGGTCGTCGGGGTCGAGGGCGGGGTGCACGGCCACGCGCATCTTGCGCCCGCCGGAGTAGACGTCCACGGTGCCGTCGTCGTTCTGGGCCAGCAGCGTGCCGTAGGCGGACGGGGGCTGGGTGAGCTTGTCGACCTCTTCGCGCAGGGCGCTGATGTGGTCGCGCGCCTCCCGCAGGGTGTAGGTCAGCTTCTCGTTCTGGGCCACTGCCTGGGCCAGCTGGCCCTTGGTCTCCAGCAGCCGCTCCTCGAGCGTGCGCACCCGCTTGGGGGCGTCCTGGAGCCGCCGGCGGAGCGCCAGCACCTCCTCCTCGAGGGCTCGCACCTGGTCCGCGTAGGAGCCTTGCTCGGACCCGGTCATGCCGGTCCCGCCTTCCTCGTCGTGCTCGTCGACCGCGACCACCTCCTCGGACGATCTCGCTCGGACCCTACACCGGAGATCGCCCGAGTCCGCATACCGTTCCGCGTACGGTTGTGGCAGTGCGCGGGAGTTTCTCCCGAGATTGCCGCGTTTATCCGTGGGCTGGCTAGTCTGGCCCCCGAGCCATCTAGCCAGGAGCGACCACGGTTATGAAGGTCTGGATCGACCAGGATCTGTGCACGGGCGACGGCCTCTGCGAGGAGATCGCCCCGGACGTGTTCACCCTGCTTGACGATGGCCTCGCCTACGTCAAGGAGGGCGACAAGGTCTTCTCCGACCCCGGCGGCGCCGAGGGTCTGGCCAACGTGCCCGCCGGCCAGGAGGAGGCCACCATCGAGGCCGCTGAGGAGTGCCCCGGCGAGTGCATCTTCATCGAGGTCGACTGAGTCCTCCTCGAACGCCGGCCGGTTGACCCGGCCGGCGGCCGGCCTCAGCTGGGTCAGACCAGGCAGTCGCCCGTGTCGCGCGCCCGCGTGAGGTCGCCGGCGAGGACCGGCTCCAGCTCCTCGATCGCCAGGGCGTAGGCCACGCCGGGCTTGTCCGGCGCCACCGCGAAGGCCACGCCGATCACCTGGCCCTGCGCGTCGACCAGGGCGCTGCCCGAGTCGCCGGGGCGCAGCTCGGACGCCAGCACCAGGACCTCGCGCCGCGTCCGGCCCTGGTCGTAGATGTTGCGGCCGAGCGCCGGGATCTGCTCGCTGACCCGGAACGGGCTGATCTCCAGCGGGCCGCCGCCGGGGTGGCCGAACACGCCGCCGGTGTCGCCCGCCTCGGCGTGGCGCAGGGTCAGCGGCGCGATCCCGACGTTCTCGTCGGTCCGCAGCACCGCCAGGTCGCGGTCGGGGTCGAAGGCCACCACGGTGGCGTCCACCGTGTCGCCGTCCGCCAGCTCCAGCTTCGTGCGGCTCTCCCCCGCCACCACGTGGGCGTTGGTCACCACCAGCCGGGGGCTCACGAAGAACCCGCTGCCCTCCTGGATGCGGCTACAGGCCTCGCCCTCCACCTTCACCGTCGATTGCGTCACCGCCGCCGCCATGTCGGCGGACAGGCCGCTGTCGCCGGGCGTGGCGCCCACGTCCGGGGCCGGGCGCAGGGCGTCGAACACCTCGGGGAACGGGTCGTCGCCCACGATGCGGCGCAGCGCCTCCAGCGTGTCCGGGGGGTTGGGGAAGTGGTCGGAGACCTCGCGGGCGATGCGCGACGAGCGGGCCTGCTCGGCGGTCCAGCCCTGCACGTGCGCCAGGGTGGGCAGCAGGATCCACAGCAGGACCAGGACGCCCACCACCCCGAACACGCCCCCGGCCACCTGGTCCGTCGTCCGGGCCGGCCCCTCGGGCAGCTCGGCGTGGAGCCGGGCGCCGAGGAACAGTCCCGCCGCCTGGCCGATCAGCGCGGTGCCGACCAGCGTCCCCACCGCGACCAGGGCGATGGTCACGTCGCTCGCGCCCTCCAGCCGGGGCAGCACCTCGGGCAGCAGGAGGGCGCCGAGGGTCACGCCCAGGGCCAGCCCCAGCCACGACGAGGCGCGCGCCAGGAAGCCCAGGCGGTAGCCGCCCGTGGCCGCGCTGGCTGCGAGCAGCACGAGCAGGACGTCGAACAGGTTCATCCGGCTGCCCGCCCGCTCAGCTCAGCAACCGCGCATGGGTGAGGAAGCCGGTGTGGGCCACCATGCGGTGATCAGGCCGGACCGACTGGCCTTCGATGTGCCAGCCACGGTTGAGGACCTCGAGCGTGTCGACCATCCCGAAGCCCTGCCCGGACAGCTCGTCGCGCAGCTGGACCGCCTGCGTGATCTGCGGGGTGTACGCGACCAGGATCCCGCCCCGGTGCAGGGCGCGGGCCGCGTGCTTCACGACCCGCCACGGCTCGGGCAGGTCGAGCACCACCCGGTCCAGGTCGGTCTCGTCGATGCCCTCGTATACGTCGCGGCATGTGACGCTGTATCGGGCCAGCGCCTCGGGGCCGAGGAACGTGGCCACGTTCTTGGTGGCGCGGTTGGCGAAGTCCTCGCGCAGCTCGTAGCCCGACACGACGGCACCCGCCCGCACCAGCGTCATGGACAGGGCCCCCGAGCCCACGCCCGACTCCAGGACCCGGGCACCGGGGAAGATGTCGGCCAGCATGAGCAGCGGGCCCAGGTCCTTGGGGTAGATGACCTGGGCGCCGCGGGGCATCTTGAGCACGAACTCGGCCAGCGTGGGCCGGATGGCGAGCATGGCCGCGCCCCGGCTCGACCGGAACGACGATCCCTCGGGCTGGCCGATCAGGTCGTCGTGGGCCACCACGCCCGCGTGGGTGTGGAACTCGCCGCCGGGCTCGAGGGTGACCAGGTAGCGGCGCTTCTTGGCGTCGATCAGCAGGACCTGCTCACCGGACCCGAAAACGCGGCTCATCGCCGCCGCCCGCTGCGCACGAGCTCGACCGGGACCGGATCGGCGCCGTCCACCCGCTCGACCAGCCGGCAGAAGGCGCACACTTCGCCGGTCGTGGGCGCGCCGCAGCGGGCGCACGCCACGAGGCCGTCCTGGGCGGTGGCGGCCTCGGGCTGGAAGTGGCCGGCCGCCTTGGCCAGGAACTCGAAGTAGAACGCGTGCTTGGTGCCCGGGGAGCCGGCCTCGATGGCGTTGAGGGCGTCCTTGTAGCGCAGGTGGCGGTTCCCGGCCGCCATCGGGCACTCCTCGACGATGTAGTCGATGCCGCGCAGCACGCAGTACGCCGCGGTCTCCCGCTCGGACAGCCGCACCAGGGGCTTGACCTTGCGGGGGAAGCCGTCCCGGGCGGGCAGCACCGGCACCTGGCGGCCCAGGTACTCGGTCTGCCAGTGCAGGACGTTGCCGAGCAGCACGGCGGCCTCGTCGTCCAGGTTGTGGCCGGTGGCGACGACGTCGAAGCCGCCCTCCAGCGCCGCCTTGTCGATCAGGTGGCGCTTGGACATGCCGCACGACGAGCACGGCACCCGGCGGGTCACGGCGGCCGCGGTGGGGATGTCGTAGCCGTACTCGTCCCGCAGGTCGATGCGGCGCAGCGGCAGGTCCCGCTCCTCGGCGAAGGCGACGGCCGCCGTCGTGCTGGCCTCGCTGTAGTCGCCGATGCCCAGGCCGATGGTCATGCCCTCGGCCTCGTAGCCCAGCGCCAGCAGCAGGTCCCACAGGGCGAGGCTGTCCTTCCCGCCCGACACGGCCACCAGCACCCGCTCGCCCGGGGCGATCATCCCGTGGTCGTCGATCGCCTTGGTGACCTGGTCACGGCAGAACTTCGTGAAGTGCTCGGGGCAGAAGTTGGCGTTGTGGCGCCGCAGGTCGATGACCGCGGGGCCCTTGCAGACGGTGCACTTCACGCCGCACCCCCGGAGATGACCGGGCGGATCTCGACCTCGTCCTCGTCGGCCAGCACGGCGTCGCCGGGGATCAGCGTGTCGCCCCGTATGACCAGGACCGACTCGCGGTTCAGCTCGAGCCGGGCGAGCAGGGCGGTCACGGAGACCGGACCGGAGACGTCCAGCTCACGGCGAGGGTTGCGGAGAAGCACGCGCATGGCGCGTCCATTGTCGCGTGCCGGACCGGGGTTGCCGCACTCGGTGGCGGATCAGGCGACCGGCTTGCGGCGCCGGGACCGGACCCGCTTCCCCGAGTAGGTCTGCGCCGCGTGGGAGACCTGGATGGACTCACCCGGGCGCAGCTCGTCCCGGAACACGAGCGACGGGACCGCGCCGGTCGCATTGCGGAACTTGCGCAGGCCCCAAGCGGTCACGGCCACCCAGAACCAGAAGCGCGAGCTGCCGTAGATCCCCTTGCGGGTGCCGCGGCGCTGGAGGCGCCCCAGGTTGCGGTCGATGCGGCTGCGGTGGAGCGCGCTGCGGGCCATGCCGGGCTCAGACCCGCCGGATCTCGACGACGGTGCTGCGCAGCTTGCCCTTGCGCCGTCCCAGCAGGAAGGCGAGCAGGAGCAGCAGGACCACGCCGATGATCCCGGCGGTGATGGCGGTCGAGCGGGCGGAGGCGACCTGCTCGCGGGCGCCGCCCTCCAGCTCGCGGAACTTCGACTCGAGGTCGTCCCGGCTGATGCGTTCGTGGGTGGTGTCTGCGGCTGCCATGGGTGTCACCTGTTTCCCTGGTGCTCTTGCTGCTTGCGGCGTGCCCGGCCGATGCGGCTGACGGCCACCGCGATCAGCACGGCGGCGATCAGGATCACGATGAGGTAGGGGACCCAGGACCAGGTGCCGTCGAAGGTGTCGCCGGTCTCGGTCTGCAGCGCACGCAGGGCGGCCAGCAGGAGCATGACCACCCCGAACCCGCCCAGGACGGCGCCGAGGACCCCGTAGCCGAGGTAGCGGCCGAGCTCCTTGACCGGCTCGACGGTCTCCTGGAGCGCGTAGTCCTTGGTGAGCGCCCACAGCTCGGCTGCGACCTCAGGCACGGACTTCGGGGAAGGCTCGGACACCGGCGTGTAGCTCCTCGTCGGATCAGACGGCCACGTTGTACCACGTGTTACGTGCCCGCCCGACGATGCTCCGATGCGTAGGGCTCGGCCGGCCGTCAGCCGGACGCCAGGCGGGCCGAGAGCAGCTCGATCGTGCCCTCCAGCAGCTCCCGCAGGAGGGCGGCGCGGGCCGCCACGCTGGGCGTGGCCAGCAGGGCCTGGCGGTCGGCCGGGCCCAGCGGGGCCACGGCCACGGCCTGGAAGCTGGCCAGCCCGGGGTCCTCCGCCAGCTCCAGGTCGACGGGCGGCGCCGCCTCGCCCAGCTCCGCGGCCAGGGCCGCGGCCCGCCGCAGCAGGACGGTGACCTCGCCCCCCGGGCCCAGGGCCTCGCCGGCCGCCTCGGCCGCGCCGGGGTCGTCGGCGTCGTCGGGCCAGTCCGCCACGTCGGCGCGGGGGTAGGGGTCGTCGTCGAGCCACCGTGTGACCCGCAGCCGGCGGGTCCCCACCGCGGCCAGGGCGAAGCGGCCGTCCTGGAGCTGCTCGACCCGCAGGATGTGGGCCACCGTGCCGATCCCGGTGCGCACGTCGCCCCCGCCCACCTCCGAGCCCCGCTCGATCAGCACGACCCCGAACTCGCCGTCGCCGGCCACGCAGTCGTGGACGAGGGCGCGGTAGCGGGGCTCGAACACGTGCAGGGGCAGCAGCATGCCGGGCACCAGCACCGAGCCCAGGGGAAACATCGGCAGGACCGACACGGCGACCAGGCTGTCACGAGCGCGGGCCGGCCGCGGGGATCACCCCGCGGGCGTCGCCGGGAGCGGTCCCAGCGCGGCGACGTCGAGGCCCTGGCCGTAGCCGAGCAGGATCCCGGGCAGCGCCTCCATGTCCACGTCGTCGGAGGTCACCGTGGCGGGGTCGGGGACGTTGGCCACGTACGCGAACGTGACGGCTCCGCCCGCCGGCGCGACCTCGCCGGCCAGCGCGGTGACGTTGCGCAGCGTGCCGGTCTTGGCCCGCAGGTTCCCCGCCACCGGCGTGCCCCGCCAGCGCAGGGCCAGCGTCCCGGTCTGGCCGGCCACGGCGAGACCGTTGCGCAGCACCGGACCGGTGTCGGGGTGGGTGAGCACGTCGACCAGCGTGGTGCAGGTGAACTGGTCCTCGGTGGTCAGGCCGGTCCCGTCCACGATGCGCACGCCGTCCATCGGGATGCCCGCGTCGCTCAGGAGCTGGGAGAGGCCCGTGGCCCCGGCCGCGAAGGTGCCCGCGTCAGAGGTGGCGAGGCCGATCTCCTTCATCGCGGACTCGGCGGTCTCGTTGTCGCTGTTGGAGAGCATCTCGCCCACGACCTGGCTGATCGGCGGGGATGACATGGTCGCCACGGTGGTCGCGTCGGCCGGGGCGACGCCGGAGCGGGGCGCGCCCGCCACCGTCACCCCGTGGGCCGCCAGCGCGTCGGTGAGCACGCGGGCGGCATCGGCCGCGGGATCGGCCGCGGCTCGGGCGGACGCTTGGCTGCCGCTCTCGGGCTGGAAGCCCCCGTACCCGTCGTTCGTCATGAGCGCGTCGATCGGTCCGATCTGCTCCTGGTCGATCAGCCGGGGAGCCAGCGACGGCTGGTAGAGCTGGTCGTCGTAGCGGCTGCCGTCGCCGACCACGCTGCCCTGGATCTGGGTGACGCCCGCGGCGGCGATGGAGGCGGCCAAGGCGTCGATGTCGTGCACCGCCCGGGGGCGGCTCGGCGGGCTGAGCGTCGACCAGGCGGCCTGGCCCAGCTCGGCGTCTCCCCCACCGACCAGGTACAGATCGCCCGCCACCACGCCGCCCGCGGGGGCGGCGGCCGCCTCCGCCTTGGTGTCGAACGTGGCGTCGGGCCCGCGTGCCAGCAGCAGGCCGGTCGCCGTCAGCAGCTTCTGCGTCGAGGCACCGGTCACCGGCAGGGCCGGGTTGTGGGCGAAGACCCCGCGACCCCCGGCCTGGACCACCAGGCAGGAGTTGGGCGGCGACTGCGCCAGCCAGGCGGTGAGCTCCGCGCCCAGGCGCCGATCCGCCACCGGGGCGGCCAGCAGCTCGGGGACCCGGCGGGCCGACAGCACCGGCGTGGCCGGCACCGCCGCCATCCCCACCGGCGCGGGCTCCTTCTCCTGCTCGAGCCGCACGACGCCGAGCCCGGCGGTGAGGGCCACGAGAGCCAGCGCCACCGGCAGCGCCCAGCGCCGGGCGCCGTGGGCGCGCTGGGGCCCTGGCGGTGGGTAGGCGGCATAGTGGGCGCCCGCCCCCGGGGCGCGGTTCACCCGAGGTCGCGGCGGGCCAGCCACCGCGAGCGGCGCCACAGGTGGTCCAGCGCGACGACGGCGCGGTCGGCCGACGGGTAGCAGAGCCGTCCGCCGGCCCGCACCGCGGCGGGACCGGGGTTGTCGGGGGAGGTGATCGCCAGCTCGGTGGCGACCAGCACCGGCTTGCCGGTGGCGTCGCTGACCTCGGCCGCCGCCTCGGCGTAGCGGGCGTCCTGGCGCTCGTGGTAGCCGACGATGCGCTCGAGGCCGTGGTCGGGCCAGAACGGGCCCTCCCGCATGAGCTTGGCCTGGTTGGACTGGATGCCCATGCCGAGGAACAGCACGGCGTCCACGTCCCGGTGGGACGCGGCGAGGCGCAGGATCTCGGGCACGGTGTCGCGGGTCTCGCCCCCCGCCATGTCGATGGGGTTGTTGCGGCTCCAGCGGGGTGGCAGCAGCGCGTCCACGTCGGCCATGAGGTCGTCGGGCAGCGGCGCCAGGACGAGCCCGGTGCGGCCGATGGCGTCGGCCGCCACCACGCCCCAACCGCCCACACTGGTCACCACGACCACGCGGTTGCCCTTGGGCAGGGGCTGGGTGGCGAAGGAGGCGGCGACCTCGAAGCCCTGCTCGACGTTGGCCGCGCGGGACACGCCGGCCTGGCGGGCGGCGCCGTCGAACACCCGGTCGTCGCTGGCCAGCGCGCCGGTGTGGCTGGCGGCGGCCCGCTGGCCCCCGCTGGTGGCGCCGCCCTTCACCACGACGACGGGCTTGCGCTCGGCCACGCCCCGCAGGCGCTCCATGAACGTGCGGCCGTCGCCGACGCTCTCGACGTAGGCCAGCGCCACCCGGGTCTGGGGGTCCTCGGCGAAGTACTCGAGGTAGTCGGGGACGGTCACGGCCGCGGCGTTGCCCGCGGACACCGCCCGGCTGACGCCCACCCCGGTGAGCTGGGCGTAGTTCTCGAACGAGCTGACGAAGTTGCCCGACTGGCTGGCGATGGCGATGTGGCCCGCGGGCGGGAACGGCCCCACGATCTGGGCGCACAGCTTGGCGGGCGGCGACACGACGCCCTGGCCGTTGGGCCCGGCCAGCAGGATGCCGAGCTCGTCGGCCAGCGCCACCAGCTCGGCCTGGGCGGCCAGGCCCTCCTCCCCCGCCTCCCCGTAGCCGGCGGAGGCGATGAAGGCGGCGCTGATGCCCTTCTTGGCGCAGGCGCGCAGCAGGTCCGGGTTGGCGGCCGCGGGCGTGCAGACGAACACGAGGTCGATCTCGCCGTCGGGCAGGTCCGCCACCTCGGCCACCGTCTGCACGCCGAGGACGTCGGCCCCGTCGCGGTTGGTGGCGAACACCTTGCCCTCGTAGCCGCAGGCGAGGATGTTGTGCAGGCTCACGAACCCGAACTTGCCCGGATGGGTGGACGCCCCCGCCACCAGGACGCCGCGAGGCTCGAACAGCGCCCGGAAGCGGTCC
>DATBGF010000224.1:0-4675 GCA_036558145.1 Acidimicrobiales bacterium | reverse complement strand
GCGGCCGCGATGTCCTCGACCGCGTCGAGGTGGTGGGGCGAGCAGAACAGCACCGCCAGGTCGGGCGCCGGGCCGAGGCGCTCCAGGACGTCGCCCACCACCTCGCCGGTGGCCTCGGCGGCGTCGGGGTGCTGGGACAGGGCGGCGGCGAAGCTCATGGCGGGCGGCTCAGTCCTCGGGGCCGGGGACGAGCGTATAGGGGACGACCGTGGCGTGGCCCTCGCCGATGCGGCAGTGGGCCTCCACCGTGCCGTAGTCGGCGAAGTCCACCTCGGCCCGGACCAGCCGGTACGTGAACTTCCCGGGCTCGACCTGGAAGGGCTGGACGTTGCGGGCCACCTGGTCGCCGTCGCGGCGGAACACGACCTCCAGCACGCCGTTGCCCTCCTCGTCCGGAGGGCAGCGCACCAGCACCACCAGGTGCGGGGCCACGGTCACGGGCGGCGGCGAGGGCGGCGCCGCGGAGAAGTGCACGCCGCCCAGGTCGATCTGGGTGGGCCCGCCCGGGAACGCCGGTTTCAGGTCGATGCTCTCGACGAACAGGGCGGCGACGATGTCCATGCCCCGACGCTAGAGGAGGAAACATGGCGGGGGTTCACGATGGACCCCCAGTAATCTCACAGTGATGGCGTACGAAGGCGAGGCCGGCTCGACCCGGGAAGCGATCCTCCTGGAGGCACGCCGCTGCTTAGCGGAGAACGGCTACGAGGGCACGTCGCTCAACGACATCGCCGCGGGCGTCGGCATCCGCCGGTCCAGCCTGCTGCACCACTTCGGGTCCAAGGAGGGCGTCTACCAGGCCGTGTTCGAGCGCGCCCTGGCCGACTGGGGCCAGCGCATCAACAAGGCCGTCGACGACCGGCCCAGCGAGACCGAGGAGGAGGGCTGGACCCAGGTCGACCGGGTCCTGACCGCCGCCGTGCGCTGGTTCGCGGACAACCCCGACTTCGTGCGCCTGGTGCGCTACGAGTCCCTGGCGGCCGGCAGCCACCTGCCCTTCGACCTCGGCGAGGCGCTGCGGCCCTACTTCCAGCGGGCCGTCAACCACTTCGAGCGCGAGATGGGGGAGGGGCGGCTGCGCAAGCACGACCCCGAGCAGCTCATCATCAGCGGCTACGGCGCCATCCTGAACTACTTCAGTGACGTGCACTTCCTCCAGGGCCTGCTCGGGCGCGACCCCATGGCCGAGGACGCGATCGAGTCGCGCATCCAGGCCGTCCGCGAGTTCTTCCGGGCCGCTCTCGAGCCGTGACGCTCCGTGGTCGGGTGGCGTTCGTTTAGCCTTCCTGCGACGGGCTAGTTTCCCCCTTGTCCGGCCACGAGCACCCCCTGGAGAGACGCGAATGGCATCGACTGCTGAGTTGGCCGAGATCGCCCGGCAGTGCCGGGTCGACACGATCAAGGAGCTGCGCTGCGCGCAGTCGGGGCATCCGGGCAGCTCCCTGTCCGCCATGGACGTGATGGCCGCCCTGTACTTCGGCGGGCACCTGCGCCACCGGGCGGAGGAGCCCGACTGGCCGGACCGCGACTTCTTCATCCTCAGCGTGGGCCACGCCGTGCCCGGCCTCTACTCGGTCCTGACGCACGCCGGCTACGCCGACCCGACGGTGCTCAAGGGCCTGCGGGAGCTGGGCTCGGGCCTCGAGGGCCACGCCAAGCGCCACACCTTCCCCGGCGTCGAGGCGTCCGCCGGCTCGCTCGGCCAGGGCCTCAACCTGGGCGTCGGGCTGGCCTACGGGCTGCGCCAGGCGGGCCGGCCGGGCCGCGTCTTCGTGCTCCAGAGCGACGGTGAGCAGGAGGAGGGCTCCGTGTGGGAGGCGGCCATGTCCGCCGCCAAGTGGGGCCTGGACAACCTCGTGGCCATCGTCGACAAGAACGAGAACCAGATCAACGGGCCGACGCATGTGGTGATGCCGTCGCTCGACCCGATCCCCGAGAAGTACGCCGCCTTCGGCTGGGCCACCCGCGAGATCAAGGGCAACGACATGGACGACGTGGTCGCCGGCCTCGACTGGGCGGTCGGCCAGTCCGGCCCGGCCGTGCTCATCTCCCACACCGAGACGGGCCATCCCATCTCGTACATGCGGGGCGACTACCACTGGCACCACGGGGTGATCAACGACGAGCTGTTCCTCCAGGCCATGGCCGACCTGAACGAGCCGGTCAGCCCGACACCGGACGACACCTGGCTCCCGGGCCACCCGGCGACGGCGGGGGTGGCGTGATGAAGGTGACCCCCGCCTCCGACGTCCGCCTCAACGAGGGCGACCTGGTCGCCATCCGGGCCAGCTTCGGCCCGACCTTCTCCAGCCTGGCCGAGACCGACGAGCGGCTGATCGCCGTGACGGCGGACCTCGGCGGCAGCGTGGGCCTGGCCAAGTTCGGCGAGGCCCACCCCGACCGCTACCTCAACTGCGGCGTGGCCGAGCAGGACATGATCGGCATGGCCGCGGGCCTGGCGCTGGCCGGGTTCGTGCCCTACGCCATCACGTTCGGCTCGTTCCTGGGCCGGGCCATGGACCACGTGCGCCAGTCGATCGGCCACAACCGGCTCAAGGTCAACGTGGTCGGCTCGCACGGCGGCATCTCGAACGGCAAGGACGGCCCGTCGGCCCACGCCATCGAGGACATCGCGTTCTTCCGCTCGATGCCCCCGTTCGCCGTGGTCGTGGTGGCCGACGCCAACCAGCTGGTCCCCGCGCTCAAGGCCTCGGTCGACCACCCCGACCCCGTGTACCTGCGGCTGTACCGCGAGCCGACGCCGGTGTTCTACGGCGAGTCGCCCGACTTCGAGATCGGCAAGGCCAACGTGCTGCAGGAGGGCACCGACCTGACCCTGGTGGCCTGCGGCCCCCACGTCGGCTACTGCACCCGCTGGCTGGAGGTCTGGGGCCAGGACGTGTCCATCGAGCTCATCGACTGCCACACGGTCAAGCCCCTCGACGAGGACACGATCCTCCGCTCGGCGGCCAAGACCGGCCGGGTGGTCACGGTCGAGGACCACTACATCAACGGCGGCCTCGGCTCGGCCGTGGCCGAGCTGCTCTCCGAGCGCCGGCCCACCCCGCTCCGCCGGGTCGGCCTGCGCGGCTACGCCACCAGCGGCCCGTACTACGAGCTCCTCGACTACGCCGGCCTCGGCGAAGAGGCCGTCCGCTCGGCCATGGACGAGCTCTTGTCCTAGGCGATGTCCTCCGGTCCCGCCGCGGTCGTCCTCGACCTCGACGGCGTCGTGATCGACTCCGAAGGCGTGTGGGAGGAGGTCCGCGAGGCCTTCGTCCTGCAACACGGCGGCCGGTGGCCGGAGGACGCCCAGCAGCAGATGATGGGCATGAGCACGCCCGAGTGGGCCGCGTTCATGCGCGACGACCTGGGTGTGCCCCTGGAGCCCGACGACATCGCCCGGGGCGTGATCGAGGCGATGCTCGACCGCTACCGGACCGGACTTCCCCTGCTGCCCGGGGCGCAGGATGCGCTGGCGCGCCTGGCCGGGCACTGGCCGCTCGGCCTGGCCAGCTCCTCGCCCCGGGAGGTGGTGGACGCGGTCCTGTCGCTGGCCGGTGTCGACGGCCTGTTCCGCGCCGTCGTGTCGTCGGACGAGGTTGCGGGGGGCAAGCCCGCGCCCGACGTGTACCTGGAGGCCGCCCGCCGGCTGGGCGTCGCCCCCGCCGAGGCGGTGGCGGTCGAGGACTCGACCAACGGCATCCGCGCCGCCCACGCCGCCGGCATGGCCGTGGTGGCGGTGCCGAACCCCGGGTTCCCGCCCGCGGCCGATGCGCTCGCCCTGGCGGCCGCGCAGGTGCCCGGCATCGCGGCCGTGACGCCCGAGGTGGTCCGGGCGAGTACCGGGCCGCGCGCCTCGCGCCTGTAGTCTGGCAGGCCATGCCAACTCTCTCGGAAGCAGCGTCCAAGGAGCTGCTGGGCACGTTCGGGGTGCCGTTCCCGGACGAGCGGGTCGTGGGCAGCGTGGACGGTGCCGAGGGGGCGGCGGGGGAGATCGGCTACCCCGTGGTGGTGAAGCTGGGGGGCGACGGGATCGCCCACAAGACCGAGCGGGGGCTGGTGCGGCTGGGGCTGGGCTCGGCCGAGCAGGTGCGGGACGCGGCGGCCGAGCTGCTGGCCGCGGCCACGCCGGAGGACGGTGAGGTGCACCTGCTCGTGGCGCCCATGCTGCGGGCGACGCGGGAGCTGATCGCCGGGCTCCACCACGATCCCCAGTTCGGCATGACCGTCATGCTCGGGGTCGGGGGCATCCTGGCCGAGGCCGTGGCCGACGTGAGCTTCCGGCTCGTGCCGATCGACCGCGTCGACGCCGAGGAGATGATCGACGACCTGGCGCTCCAGCGGCTGCTCGGGCCGTTCCGGGGCGAGCCCGCGGTCGACCGCACGGCCGTGGCGGACGTCCTGCTGGGGCTGTCCGAGGCGGCCCGTGCCCGCGACGACATCGCGTCGGCCGACCTCAACCCGCTGCTGATCGTCGACGGGCGGCCCGTGGCGGTCGACGCGCTCGTGGAGGTGCGGTGATGGCCGCCGCGGACCGCTTCCGGGCGCTGTTCGAGCCTCGCGGCGTCCTGGTGGCGGGGGCGTCCACCCATCCGGGCAAGTTCGGGTTCGTGAGCCTGCACAACATCCTCGCCTGCGGCTACGAGGGCAAGGTGTTCGCCACCAACCGCGA
>DATBGF010000223.1:0-4847 GCA_036558145.1 Acidimicrobiales bacterium | reverse complement strand
CGCGGCGGAGGAGCCGCCGTACACGCCGGGGCTCGTCACGTTGGGCACCGCCGACGATGGAAGCACGGTGCTCATCGACGTCGAGCAGCTCGGGCTGACCAGTGTCGAGGGTGACGCCGGCGTCGTCCGGGCCTGGCTGACCGGCGTGGCGCTCGACGTGGCCACCGCGCCCTGGGCCACCGAGGTCGACCTGCGCCTGGTGGGTGGTCTCGTCGAGCTGGGCGCCCTGGAACAGGTGTCGCTGCTGGATCCGGCCGACGTCCCCGGCGTGGTCGACGCGACGGTCACCGCTACCGCACAGTCGCTGGGTCGCCATCCTTCGACCCAGGCGGCCCGCGGCGCGGCGGGGCGCGAGCCGTGGCCGCCGCTGACCGTGGTCATCAGCACCCCAGGGACCAACAGCTCGGTCGTCGACGCGGCCATCCCCGCCCGGGGTGCGGCCGTCGTGGCCGCCGGGCCGGTCCCGCGGGCCACCGTGCGTCTGGTCGCGGGTGCCGACGGCTACGCCACCCTCTACCCCTACGGCCTCTCGGTGCGGCTCAGCGCGGTGGACCAGCGCACCGCGGGTGACACCGCCCGGCTGCTCACCGGTGCTGCCGCTCCGGTCGCGCCCCCGACCGCGACCGGAGCGGTGGCGCCGTGGCCGGCAAGGCCGGACGCCGCGGCCGACCCCGAACCGAGGGAGGACGCCACCGACGAGGTCCGGGAGCGCTACGCCACGCTGATCCGGTCGATCCTGGAGCCGGGCGAGATCGAGGTCGTGGTGCTCGGCCAGCCCCAGGTCACCGGGTGGGAGCACGAGCCCCGCCAGCGCTCGATCGAGATCGTCAGCTACCTGGCCGTGCACGAGAGCGCGGTCACCGGCGAGAAGCTGCGGGACTGCATCTTCCCGCCCGGGTTCAAGGCCACGTCACTGCGCCAGGCCGTGTCCCGGACCCGCACGGCGCTCGGGCGCTCCGCCTCGGGCTACCCGCACATCCTCCCCGCCTTCGCCGCCGGCAGCTACGAGCTCGGACCGGGCGTGCGGTCCGACTACCGGCGGTTCCGGGCCCTGGTGGCGGCGTCCCGCAAGGCTCCGGCCGAGTGCGAGATCCAGCTGCTGCGGACCGCACTGGGACTCGTGCGGGCCCAGCCCTTCAGCGAGACCCCGGCCGGCGGCTATGGCTGGGCCAGCGCCGAGGGGATCTCCTACGCCATCGAGCGGGTCGTCACCGACACGGCCCAGCGCCTGGGCGAGCTGGCGCTGGAAGCGGGCGATCCCGTGCTGGCCGAGTGGGCGGCCCGCCAGGGCCAGCGGGCGGTGCCGGGCCACGAGGGCCTGTACCGCGATCTGGCGATCGCCAAGCTGCGCCAGGGCGATGTGGACGGCTTCACCGCGGTGCGCCGCGAAGCCGAGGCGTCCGCGACCACGTTCGACCCGCTCGACGGTCTCCAGCCCGAGACCCAGGAGTTCTTCACCCGCGCCCTCGCCGAGTACAACGACCTCCGCCAGGCCGCCAACGACTTCTAGGCGACGACGAGGGCCGCCAGCCGGGCCTCGGTGCGGCGGCGGTGGGCGCGCACGGCGCGGATGTCGCGGCCGGTGAGGCGGGCGACGCTGGCGGTGTCCCAGCCGTACACCGTCGTGGCCAGGACCGTCTGGGCGGCGGTGAGGCTGATGTCGCCACCCCGGGTCGCGTCCACCACGAACTGGGCGAGTCGCTCGGCGGCGCTGTAGGCCTCGTGCAGGTCGGACGGGGGATGGGCGGCGTCGGCGGCCAGCGCCGGCTCCCGGACGTGCTGGCGGCGGTGGCGCCGGATCGAGGTGCGTAGGCGGTCCCGCAAGCGCGAACCGAGCACCGCGGCCGGCCACAGCGTGCCCGGCGGCAACCCGGCGTCGATCAGCTCGACCATCGTCGCGGCCGCTTCGCCGTCGAGGTCGGAGCGGCTGGTCCACGGTCCCCAACCCACATAGCCGGACAGTCCGGCGGCGGTCGACACCACCAGCGGCAGCACCGCCTGGAGGGCGACCCGGCTGGCCAGCGGGTCGCCTCCGGTCGCCAGCGCGAGGACGGACCCGAGCGTGCGGTTGGCGGCGCCGGGATCGGTCCGGTCACGGCAGGCCTCGACGATCGGCCCCAGCCGGGTCAGGTCGGCCAGCGCCGGCCGGGACTGCCACGCCGGGGGCACCGGGCGCCGGGCGAGGGTGCGCCACTCGGCGTCGAGGAGGTCGTAGACCGTGCTGCCCATACCCCCGACGCTGGGCGCGAGAGGTTGCCCGGAGGGTTGCCACAAAGGTTGCCACAGGCCGCCGACCTGGGATTTTGCCCGCTGTTCACCTCCGCCCGGGCGGTCGTGCGGCCAGGAAGGCCCGCACGCCCACAGGTAGGCGCTCCTGCTCCGAGGCGTCCAGCGTGGCCGTGATGAGCCGGGCCCGAGCCGCTCGGCTGACCGTCGGATCGGTATGGCGGGCCAGCCCCGTGAGCACCTCGGTGGGCGTGCTCGGGTTGCCGGCCAGCTGGCGCTGCACGACCACGTCGTTCATCTCCGCCAGTGCCGAGGCCCGGCGTCCGAGCGCCGGATGCCGGGCCATGCGCCGCAGGACGGTGCGGTCCCGCTCGCGCTGGGGATCGGCGAGCGCCTCCAGCACCTCGTCGGTCAGGTCGGCCCGCAGCGCCACCTCAGCTCGGACCAGCGGGGACGGATCGGCCGCCAGCGCCGTCAGGGCCCACTCGGGGGCCCCGGGGCGGCGGGCAACCGCGGTGCGGACCGACTCGGTGGAGCTGGCCACCGCCTCCCGCCAGCACGACTCGCAGCAGCCATCCGCGGACGCCGTCGCACCCTCGGGCGCGTTCGCACGGTCGGTTGCACCGGCAGGGTTCGCGGCGCCGTCCGAGGTGCGGCCGGACGCGGCGGCGGGCGCCGTCGCACTGTCCGGCGTCGTCGCACGGTCGGTTGCGTCGGCCGGCTTCGTTTCGCCGTCTGAGGTGCGGCCGGACGCTTCGGCAGGCCTCATTGCGCCGTCTGAGGTGCGGCCGGAGGCCCCGGCAGGCGTCATCGCACCGTCCGGGGAGGCATCGCCCGACCCACCGTCGGGAGTCGCCGCGCCGTCCGAAGCACGGTCGGAGGCACCGGTCGGTGCGGTGGCACGGGTAACCGCCGCACCGTAGGCGGGCATGGCCGAATGGCCGGCCGGAACCGACGGACCGTCCGCCGCCGCGTCCCTCATCCGCTTGCCGCACATCGCGCAGCGGTCACCGGAGGTGTCGGTCTTCGCCATCCGCCCGGCAGCATTCCACCGGACGCCCGGCGCGCACGTCACCCCCTGGCGTGGTCGGCGAAGCGGGCGAGCTCCGGCGCGAGGAGCGAGCCGGGCGGGGGTAGCCCGCCACCCGGATCACCGGAGCGCGTGTACACGGACACCGAGGGCTTGCTCCCCGACACCGACAGGGGGCCGAACGACAGCACCGGCCCGACCCACCCCGGGAGCGGCCGGACTCCACCGGCGGAAGCCGACGGTGGCTCCTCGGCCACCACGACGAGGCGGCCGAAGCGGGCCAGGCACGCGGACACCGACTGCCAGGCGCGGGCTTCGGCCGACGGCCCCAAGCCGGAAAGGGCGACCGTGCGGCCCCACGGGGGGTTGGTGACGACCACGTCGAGGGCGTTGGGACGCAGCGGCATCAACCCAGCGTCGGCCATGGCGATGAGCGCACGGTCGTCGCACCCCGTGGCCGCGAGGTTGGCGCGGGCCGCCGCAACGGCATCCGGGCTGGTGTCGACGCCGACGGCGCGGCCGGTCGGAGCCAGGTGCAGGTACTCGGCGAGGATCGTGCCCGAGCCGCAGAACGGGTCGCCCAGCCACTGGCCGGGGGCCACGCCGCCCAGCAGCGCCAGTGCGGCCGCCACCGGTGGGTGCAGCGATCCCGGGACCGTGGCCCAGGCCAACGCGCGCCGGTGCAGCGGCCGGGAAGCGAGACGGAGGCCCAGGATGGCCGTGTCGTCCCGCACGTGGATCCGCCACGACAGGGTCGAGGCGGGAGGGGCGCCCACGGCCCGCCGCGACACGTACGAGCCGCCGGTCAGGCGGGCCAGGGCCGCTCCGGCGGCGTCCTCGATGTCGAAGCGGTTGTAGTTGCGCCGCCCGAGGAAGCTGGCGACCACGTCGAACGGGGCCGCGTCCGGTACCGGGCGGAGCGAAGCCACCGAAGCCAGAGCGGACGCGACCCCGGAGGCCGGCAACCGGGCCAGCGCGCCCAGCGAGGACCGCTCCCGCCCCATCCCGTCCACCCGCCCGGCCCACGCGAACACGTCGTCCACCGTCCGCAGCCCGAGCAGCACCGAAGCGGAGGAGGAGGAAGCGGGCGAGGAGGCCGAGAGCGAGAAGTGGACCTCCCGATGCCCCAGGTCGTGCACGGTCCCGCCGGCACGGCCGGTGATCTCGGCCGCGGCGATCCACTCGATGCCCCGGGTGGCGCGGGCGAAGAACCGGCCCATCCCGGCAGCCAAGCACACCGCCGCGCGCCGCTGGGAATGCTCCGGCACGAGGAGGCCCACATCCACGATGGCGCTCGAACGCACGGCAGTCCCCCGCGAGTTCTCCAGTCCCCGGCGGTTCAACCGCCGCTTCCGGCTGCTGCTCGGCACTGTCCTGCTCGCGGCGGTGTCCGGACCCATCGGCTGCGTGGCCGCTGTGGCCAACCGTCCTCAGGAGGAGACGCCCACGCTCCAGGCCCAGCACGCCGACTTCGCCGCGGTCGTGGCCAACAGCTACCTCGACGGCCAGCCGCTGCCGGTGCCCGTGGCCGATGGCCTGAGCGCAGCCGCCGGCAGGGACACCGAGGACCCCAACGCCCCCGAGATCGTGC
>DATBGF010000222.1:0-11080 GCA_036558145.1 Acidimicrobiales bacterium | reverse complement strand
TCGTTCATCCCGCTCTCGCCCGCCTGGCGCTTCATCCTCTTCGGGCTGGGCGCCATCCAGTTCGCCCGCCATCCCGAAGGCATGGTGGAGTTCGGCAAGCGCCGCGCTCACCACCGGGTCGAGGGGTGGCTGGCTCGGGTCGGGCGCAACGGGTCGGATGGTGGCGGCCCGACGGACGCCGACGCCGAGCCGGCACCGGTGGGGGAGCCGGTGGCATGACCGTGACGGACGGGGACACGGACGGCGACATGGACGTGCCGGACGAGGCGGCGGCCGTGCCGGTGCTGGAGGCGGAGGGGATCAGCCACTCGTTCGCCGGGGTGAAGGCCCTGGCCGACGTGTCGCTGGCGGTCCAGCCGGGGGAGCGCGTCGGGCTCATCGGGCCCAACGGCGCGGGCAAGACGACGCTGTTCAACTGCGTGCTCGGCCTGCTGCGGCCGGACCGGGGCACGGTGCGCCTGGCCGGCGAGGACGTGTCCCGGCTGCCCGTCCACGCCCGGGCCCGGCGGGGGATCGGCCGGTCGTTCCAGCGCATCGAGCTGTTCCCCGAGTCCACCGTGCGCGACCACCTGCTGATCGCGGAGCGGACCCGCCGGGGCAACGGCCGGCTGTGGCGTGACCTCGTCGGCCTCGGCCGCCCCAAGGGCGAGGAGCTGGAGGCCTGCGACGAGGTGCTGGCCCTGCTGGGCCTGAGCGACCTGGCCGGCGAGCCCATCGAGCACCTCAGCCTGGGCCAGGGGCGCCTGGTCGAGGTGGGGCGGGCGCTGATGACCCGGCCCCGGCTGCTGCTGCTGGACGAGCCGTCGTCCGGCCTCGACCGCCACGAGACCGCCGACCTGGCCGCCACCCTGCGGGCCGTGCAGGCCGAGCAGGGCTTCGCCATCCTGCTGGTGGAGCACGACGTCGAGCTGGTGGCGGGCTTCACCGAGCGCTGCTACGTGCTCGACTTCGGCACGTTGATCGCCCAGGGCCCGACCGCCGAGGTCCTGGCCAGCCCCGAGGTGCGCGCCGCGTACATCGGCGACGTGAGGGACACGGAGCGCCAGAGCGCGACAGGCGACATGTCATGACCGCGATCCTCGAGCTCGACGCGGTGGCGGCGGCCTACGGCCCGTTCAACGCCCTCTTCGACGTGTCCCTGGCCGTCGAGCCGGGCGAGGCGGTCGCCCTGCTGGGCCCCAACGGCGTCGGCAAGACCACCGTCGCCCGGGTCGCCACCGGGCTGGTCGCGCCGACCGCGGGCCACGTGCGGGTCGAGGGCGAGGACCTGACCGGCGCCCCCGCGTGGCGCTTCGCCCGGGCCGGACTGGCCCACGCCCCCGAGGGCCGCTCGGTGTTCGCCACCCTGTCGGTGGAGGAGAACCTGCGCCTGTCGTTCCGCCGCTCCAAGGGCCGCGCCGGCGTGGCGCCCGCCCTGGAGGCGGCGTTCGGTCAGTTCCCGGCCCTGGGCAAGCGCCGGGGCCAGCTGGCCGGCACCCTGTCGGGCGGCGAGCAGCGCATGCTGTCGCTGGCCCGGGTCCTGGTGGAGGCACCCAAGCTGCTGGTGGCCGACGAGCTCTCCCTCGGCCTCGCCCCCATCGTGGTGGACGAGATCTACCAGGAGCTGGCCCGCCTCCGCAGCGAGGGCACCGCCCTGCTCATCGTCGAGCAACAGGTCACCCACGCCCTGGAGCTGTGCGACCGCGCCGTCCTCCTCGACCGCGGCACGGTCAGCTGGGCGGGCCCGGCGACGGAGGCTCACCAGAAGGTGGCGGAGGGCTTCCTGCCGGTAGGTACGCCACTGAGCGAATAGCCGCCTCCGCGGCGCGGCGGGCGGCGAGGGACGCGTCGCGGCCCATGCGCAGCAGGCCGGGGATGCGACCTGGGTGGCGGGCGAAGTAGCGGGCCACCGCCTTGGGGTCGGGGGTGCCGTCGGCGTGGGCCAGGTGGAACGTGTCGTCGGTGACGCTGCCGTCGGTGGCGCGGTCGCTGATGGCCCGGACCACCGACCACGGGACGCCCTGGGCTTCGCAGGCCTGGGCGATGGCGGCCGTCTCCATGTCGAGGGCGACCACGCCCTGGGCCCGCAGGGCGGGGAGCTCGGACGCCGGGGTGATCACGTCGGTGGTCCACAGGGCGCCCTCGGCCTCGCCCGGGCCGAGCGGGTGGTGCGTGTGCTCCCGGCCGGTGGCGTGGTCGATGACCCGGGCCGGACGGACGACCGTGCCGATGGGGGTGTCGTCGTCCACCGCGCCCGTGATCCCGACCACCAGGACATGGCTCGGGGTCAGGGCCGAGAGCAGCCGGTCGATCCCCTCGGCGGCCAGGCGGGTGCCCATGCCGGTCACCACCGCCACCACCGGGCGGCCGTCGAGCGTGCCGGACCAGCCGGGGCCGGCGCCGATCGTGGTCTGGCGCAGGCCCAGGCGCTTGGTCAGCGGCTTGGCCTCCATGGGCATGGCGCACACGAAGGCGACGGGGCTCTCAGCCATCGCAGTGCTCCGGCGGCGGCACGTCGAGGGCCGGGTTGCGGTCGAAGAACCCGCTCGGCACCAGCAGGAACCCGGTGGTCTCGACCGGCATGACCGGCCAGTCCTCGGGCCGGGGCACGTGGGTGAGGCCGAACGTGTGCCACATCACCACCTCGGTTCCGACCAGGGACCGGTCGGCCGCGGTCCAGGCCGGCAGGCCCGCCCCGCCCGGGTGCTGGCTGGGGAAGTCGCCCGCGGCCCGCCGCTCGTCCGGGGCGTAGGGCGTGACCCACAGGTTGCGGGTGGCGAAGGTCGCCCGGGCCGTGACGCCGGCGTCCTGGCCCGCCAGCAGCGTGGGCGTGGCCCGGGGGATCAGCCGGTAGGCGACCGGCTGGTCGAGGCCGTTGCGGACGGCCGGGTTCACGATGCGCCAGGTGCGGCTGCGGGCCGGGTCCGCCAGGCGCTGCGCGTCCCGCTCCGACGCCAGCCGCGTGGTCACGGGGGCGAAGCCGTTGGACCACGGGTTGGCGGCCCCCGCGGGCAGCGGCGCCACGTCCACCTCCTCGACCTCGTTGACGGGACCGTCCACCGCCGGGTCGAGCCGGGCGCAGAACAGGTGCTGGTGGACCGGGGCGGCCACGCCCGGCGCCACCAGCGGCGAGGACGGGGCGGCCAGCGCGCCGGGGGCCACCGCCGCGGTGGACAGGATCCCGGTGAGCTTGACCTCCAGCTCCAGCGAGCCGTCCTGGTACAGGTACCAGTAGAAGCCGTAGTCGTAGTTGCCCACGGTCGAGATCGACGACACGACCATCCGCCGCCGGCGGCGCACCTCGGTGCGGCCGCCCATCAGGTCGTGGTGCTTCCAGCCGATGCCCACGTCCTCCTCGTGGAGGCAGATGGCGTTGTGGAGCGTGCCGGGCGTGCCGTCCTCGCCGGCCACCACCGCGTCGAGGTAGCGGATCTCGCCCAGGCAGTCGCAGCCGAGCGTGAGCGAGTTGGCGAGCCGGCCGAGCCCCCACTCGCCCACGTCGAACGCGTTCTGCCAGCCGTGCCCGGGGCTGGGGTCGCCGTAGGGGACGACCATCTCGCAGATCGACGCCCGCCGCAGGACCGACCGGCGGCCGTACTTCACGTCGCGCAGGACGATCCCCTCCAGCGGATCGAGGCTGACGTGCAGCGACCAGCCCTGCCACCGCAGCTCGTGGCCGTCGATCTCGAAGCCGACACCCTCGGGCTGGGTGATGACCAGCGGCGCCAGGCCGGGCCGGGCCGGGTGGTCCTCGGGGAAGTAGCTCCCCGGGTCCCGGGGGATGGGCACGGGCCCGGTGTCGGTCAGCTCCAGGACCTCGCCGGTCGCCATGTCCACCAGCGCCTGGAGGCCCTCGATGGGCCGGGCGTAGCCGTTGTCGCCCTCCTGTTCCCGGTAGTAGGGCAGGCAGCGGGCCACCCGCCGGCCCTCCTCGGCCGGGTTGGCGAAGTTGCCCGCGGGCCACGGGTCGATCTGCACCCGGTCGATGTCGCCGATGCCGCGGGCGGCGAGGGCCGCCCGGAACCGGGGGTCGTCGCGCAGGGACAGGATCGTGGTCAGGCTCTCACCGAAGCCGAGCGCGGGGCGGACGCCGTCGTGGTCGACCCAGCCGGCCACGTCTCCGCTCGCCAGGTCGACCGTGGCCTCGACCAGCGTCGCCTTGGGGCCGGGGACGGCGACGACCCGGGCCCGGCGGCCGGACACCCCGGGGCGGCGGGCGTCGTCGACCGTGACGGTCGAGAACCAAGCGTCGCCGTTCAGGCGCCCGGTGGCGCGCACGGCGGCTACCGCCGCGGCGATCTCGTCCGGGGAGAGCGGGTCGAGCGGGTGGGTCATCGCTACCACCTAGAACGTCTGCGGATAAGTCACGTGGTCTCGTGTTGCGCTGCTGTATTGCCTGGAAGCCTCGCGGTCGAGCTGCGGCCCGGCCACCAAATCGCGGACTCTTGGGCTGTGGCTCATGTCTCCTCGCTCGGCTTCTACCTGGAGGGGTCGAGGGCGACCTTGACGGCGCCGCTGTGCGCCTGGTCGGCCAGGGCGGCGAACGCGTCGCGCCAGGCCGACAGGCCGAATGTGTGGGTGACGAGGCCGGCCAGGTCGACCCGGCCCTTGGCGGCGAGGTCGAGGTAGTGCTCGATGCCGTGGCGGCGCACGCCCTCCACCTCCTCCACGCCGAAGGCGTTGGAGCCGACCAGGCTGATCTCCTTGAAGTAGAGCGGGCTCCACTCCCAGCGCCCCGGCGGGTGGACGCCGCTCTTGACCAGCGTGCCCCGGGCCCGGAGCACCCGGACCTCGACCTCGAACGTCTCGGGCTTGCCGATGGTGTCGTAGGCGACGTCGACGCCGCCGGGGTGGCACATCGGCAGGCCGTCGAGGCCGTCCATGGTCGGGCGCAGCACGCCGCCGCACCACGCCGCCAGCGTCTCGACCAGCTCGGCCTGGCTCGCCAGGCGGAACACCGCGTGGGCCCCGAGCCGGTTGACCAGCGCGGCCTGGGCGTCGTGCGCGGCCACGACCCCGACCTCGACGTCGGGATGCAGCGCCCGCAGGATGGCCACGGCACAGCAGCCGAGGGCGCCCGCACCCCACACCAGCACCCGGCCGCCCGGCGGCGGCGGGTGCCGCGTCACGCTGTGGAGCGACACGGCGAACGGGTCGGCCAGGACGGCCCGCTCGTCGTCGAGGACGTCGGGCACCGCGAACAGCATCGACGAGTGCGCCGGCATCAGCTCGGCGTAGCCACCGGTGGCGTCGCTGGCCACGCCGGTGTGGAGCCCGGTGCTGATGGGCCCGATGGTGAAGCTCCAGCACAGGCTGAAGTCGCCGGCCTCGCACGCCGGGCACACCGGGGACACGCCCCGGGCGGCGCACGCCAGCCAGGGGTTGAGCACGACCCGCTGGCCGGCGTCGAACCCGCCGGCCTCCGGGCCCAGCGCCACGACGTCGGCCACGACCTCGTGCCCCATGACCTGGGGGAACGAGCAGAGCCCGCTCAGCGCGCTGTCGCTGTCGCCCTCGAAGTCACCGAGGACCTGCTTGGCGTCGGACCCGCAGATGCCGGTCAGCCGGGGCCGGACCACGAGCCAGTCCGGGCGCAGCGGCGCGGCATCGGGCACGTCGCGCAGGGCGCAGGGGGAGGAGGCCAGGCCGCGCAGCAGGCGGTTGCCGGCGGCGTCCGGCGGCGGCTCCCAGGGCTCGGGCCGCGTGCCGTACACCAGCGCCCTCACCGGAGTCGCCGGTCCTCGGCCAGCTCTCGGGTGAAGCTGCGCCGGGTCCCCCAGCGGAACAGCGGCGGGACCAGGTGGCGGATCGCCACGGCGGGCCGGAACGCGCCCGGCACGTACTGCTCGTGCCGGTCGCCCTCGACCGCCCGGATCACGGCCCGCGCGACGTCCTCGGCCGGCACGGGCTTGGGGCGGGCGCGGTCGTAGGGGTGGCCCCGGGCGGCGCCGAAGTCGGTGGCGACCGGACCGGGGTTCACCAGCGAGACGCCGATCCCGTAGGGCTCCAGCTCGACCACCAGCGCCTCGGTCAGCCCGACGCCGGCGAACTTGGTGGCGGAGTAGATGGCCTCGAACGGCGAGCCGATCCGCCCCGCGATCGAGCCCATCGTGACCAGGTGCCCGCGGCGCCGGGCGATCATGCCGGGCACGACGGCCCGCAGGGCGTGGACCGTGCCGAGCACGTTGACCCGCACGATCCGCTCGGCCTCCTCGGCGCTCAGGTCGGCGAAGGCCCCGTAGGCCCCGATCCCTGCGTTGGCGACCAGGACATCGGGGGGCCCGAGCGCGTCCTCCAGCCGCGCGATCGCCCCGGCCAGGGCCTCGGGCTCGGCCACGTCGGCGACCGCGTAGCTCGCCTCGCCGCCGATCCCCTCGACCACGGTGCGCAGGTCGTCCTCGCTGCGGGCGATCAGCCCGACCCGGGCCCCGCGGGCGGCGGCCGCCTCGGCCACCGCGCGCCCGATGCCCCGCGATGCGCCGGTCACGATGGTGGTGGCGCCGCCCCACTGCACGCCGGGGACCGTAGCGCAGACATGACACGAGTGTTAGGAACAGCGCATGGTCGCCTCGCCCCCGCTGCACGACCCCGCCTGGTGGGCGGGGGACCCGTACCCGGAGTTCGCCGCGCTGCGGGCCGAGGACCCGGTCCACCGCTACGAGGGCGAGGCGGGCGAGCTGTGGATGATCACCCGCCACGCCGACGTGTCCGCCATCTCCAAGGACCCGGCCACGTTCTGCTCGAGCCGGGGAATCCTGCTGACCGACCTGACCCGGCCGGCGCTGGGCACGTCGATCGTCAGCCTCGACCCGCCTCGCCACGGCCGCCTCCGCCGTCTGGTCAGCCCCAGCCTCAGCGTGCGGCGGGTGGCCGACCTGGAGGACCGGGTTCGGGCCATCGCCCGTGAGCTGCTCGACGCCGTCGATCCCGGCGAGGTGGTCGACGCCGTGGAGCGGCTGGCGATCCCGTTGCCGATCCTGGTGATCGCCGAGCTGGTCGGCGTGCCCGAGGAGGACACGGACCGGTTCCGCCACTGGTCCGACGCCGCCATCGCCGCCACCACCGACCTGACCGCCGAGATCGCGGCGTTGCTGGGTGAGCTGTACGGCTACATCGTCGATGTGGTGCGGGCCCGGCAGGCCGAGCCGGCCGGCGACCTGGTCTCGGTCCTGGCCCACGGGCAGGTCGACGGCGAGTCGCTGAGCGACGACGAGATCAACATGTTCGTGCTCACCCTGCTGGTGGCGGGCAACGAGACCACGCGCACGCTGGTGTCGAACGGCCTGCACGCGCTCGCCACCCATCCCGACCAGCGCCGGCGCCTGGTGGAGGACCCCGGGCTCATCGGTTGCGGGGTCGAGGAGCTGCTCCGCTGGGAGGCGCCGATCATGTCCTTCTGCCGGACCGCGACGCGTGAGGTCGAGCTCGGCGGCAGGACGCTGGCCGAGGGCGACCACGTGTTGCTCTGCTACCAGTCGGCCAACCGGGACGAGGCCGCCTTCGGGCCGACGGCCGGAAGCCTGGACGTGGGCCGCGACCCCAACCCGCACCTGTCGTTCGGTTACGCCGAGCACTACTGCATGGGCGCCGGCCTGGCCCGGTTGGAGGGCCGGGTGTTGCTCGAGGAGATCCTGGCCCGCTGGCCGGACTACGAGCTGGCGGGCGAGATCGAGCGCCTGCCCAGCCGCCTGGCCCGGGGCGTGGCCCACCTGCCGGTCCTGCTGGAGCCGGGATGACCGTCACCGTCGGGATCGACATCGGCACCACGTCGGTCAAGGCGGTGGCAGCCGGCGACGACGGGACGATCCTGGCCCGCGCCCGCGTCCCGCACGAGGTGCGGACGCCCGACCCCGGCTCGTTCGAGCACGACGTCGATCTCGCCTGGCGCGCCGGGGTCCTGGCCGCGCTGGCCACGGTGGCCTCGGGGCACGAGGTCGCGGCGGTGAACGTGTCGGCCATGGTCCCGTCCCTGGGCGCGGTGGGTGGCGACGGCCTCGCCGCGGGACCGGGCCTGCTCTACGGCGACCGCCGCGGCGTGCGCCCGGGCGGGCGCCGCTCCACCCAACCGGGCGACAGCGGCGAGCTGCTCGCCTTCCTGGCCTGGCACACCGCCCGGTCGCCGGGCGCGGCCGGCTACTGGCCGGCCCAGGCGGTCGCCAACCACGCGCTGTGCGGCCGCGGCGCCATCGACACGACGACGGCCATGACCGCCCACCCGCTGTTCGACTTCACCGGCTGGGACGAGGCCCTGGCCGCCCAGGCGGGCGCCACGCCCGCCCAGCTCCCGGCGCTGGTGCCGGGGGTCGAGCCCGCCGGACGGGTGCTGGCGGACCTGCCCGCGGCCGGTGCCGCGGTGGGCGGCGGGACGATCGACGCGCTGGCCGAGCAGCTGGTGGCGGGGGCCGACGAGACCGGGGACGTCCTGGTCCTGTGCGGCTCGACCCTCATCACCTGGGGCGTGATGGACAGCCCGTTCGAGGTGCCCGGGCTGTGGACCATTCCCCACACCGCCGCCGGCCACTCCCTGATCGGCGGCCCCAGCAACGCCGGCGGGCTGTTCCTGGAGGCGGTCCGCCGCTGGCTGGGCCCCGCCTCGGCGGCCGAGGTCGAGGCGGTCGCCCCGGACGACCTCCCGGTCTGGCTCCCGTACGTCCGGGGCGAGCGCACGCCGCTCCACCGCCGTGACCTGCGGGCATCGGTCGACGGCCTCGGCCTCCACCACGGCCCCGCCCACCTGCTGCGGGCCGCGTACGAGGCGTCCGGCTTCGTCGTCCGCCACCACCTGGACCTGGCCCGGGACGCGGGCCTGGCCCCGACCCGCATCGTCGCCACCGGCGGTGGCACCCAGGTCCCGGCGTGGATGCACGCGCTGGCCGATGCCACCGGGCTCCCGGTCCACGTGGCCGCGGTCCCCGAGGGAGCCGCCCTCGGCTCCGCCTTCATCGCCCGCTGCGTGGCCGGTGAGGAAACGGCCATGACCGACGCCCGCCGCTGGGCCCGGACCGCCGAGGTCGTCGACCCCGACCCGACCTGGTCGATGTACGCGGCCGAGCGCTACGGGCGGTTCCGCGCCCGCACGGCCGCCGCCGCGTCCCAGGCCGAGCGCAGCAGCTGATCCCGCAGCCCGGCGCCGCCCCCGGTCACCTCGCACACCCAGTCGATCTCGCCTTCGAGCATCACCCCGAACACGCCCGGGTCGTCCGCACCCACGACGACGGGCAGGCCCGCGGCCAGGAAGCGGTGCACCGGATGGTGGGCCGGGTCGGTGATCCCGCCGATGCGGCGGTTGGACGTCGGGCACACCTCGACCACCGCCCCGGTCGCCCGCACCCGCTCGATGGCGTAGTCCTGGCGGCAGCGGAGCTCCGCCAGCCGCGCCTCGTCGTAGGCCACGTCCAGCGCGTCCCCCTCGTTCCGGTCGCTCAGGCTGTTCAGCTCCCGTCTGAGCCCGTCACAGTCGACCGGCACCCCCGCGGCCCCCAGCCCTGGGTGGTGCGCGAGGTCGTAGGCGATCTGGTCCCGGCGCTCCCGGACCGTCTCGGTCCGGGTGTGCGGACCGAAGCATGCCGGGTCGATCCCGAGCGCGATGGCGTGCCCCAACCGGTGTGCCCCCAGCTCCGCCGCCTCCTGCACCCAGCGGATCGCGCTCTCCAGGCTCTTGTCGGTGAAGCTCTCACCCACGTGGTGGAGGATGGCGACCGCCCGGTCCGGGTGGCGCTCGTTGAACTCGTGCACGGCGGCGAAGAAGCCGGCCATGTCCCGGGGCGGGTGGCCCTCCTCGATCCCGCAGAAGTCGACCCCGGTCACCGCCTCCCCGTGGGGCCCCAGGACGATTCGCTGGACCTGCTCCCACCCGGGCCACGGATCGTCCCGATCCAGGCTCACTGCCATGCGCAGCACCGGACCGGCCCCGGGCTCGGCGAACGCGGCCGGCAGCACCGTGCTGGGCTGGCAGCGCAGCTCCGCGTAGGCGACGCCCTCCCGGGTCAGCTGGGACCGGACCGCGGCCAGGTACCCCAGCGCCACCTGGTCACGCCGGCCGGGCGCGCCGTCGTCGCCGGCCCACACCAGCCGGCCCCGGGCCGAGAAGCGGGCGAAGTCCCCGGCGTCCGAGTCGCCGAGCACGTAGACGTCCCGGAACGCGGGGATGACGCTGCGGTCCCCGGCCCGGAACCGCCTGACCAGCTCGCGGGTCGGCGGGCGGGCGCCGAGGGTGGCCTCGTAGAAGTCCTCGTACCAGTCCCACTGGACCCGGTCGTAGTCCTCGGCCAGGTGGCGCAGCACCGCCTCCGGGGGCACCGAGCCGTAGAGGTGGGCGTGCAGCTCGACCAGGCCTGGTGCAGCCATGGGGTCAGGTCAGGTACTCGAAGTGCTGCGTCTCCACCATGAGCGGCAGGCGGTAGCGCACGTAGAAGCTGTGGAGCCGGAGGAAGCCGGTGTACTCCTCGACGCTGGGCTCGACGAGGTCGACGTTGTCGGGCTCGCGCTCCTTCCAGGCCGCGGCCCGGCGGGCCACCTCCTCGAACTCGGCCAAGCTGGAGACCGACAGGCCGAAGTGGTCCATGCGGGGCGCGGTCATGGGCGCGTCGTCGGCGATGAGGTAGACGAACTGCTCGTGGGTGTGGGCCCGCAGGACCAGGCGCTTGCGGTCCTCGGTCAGCTGCGGGTACTCCTCGAGCCCGAACACGTCGCCGTAGAACGCGGCGATCGCGTCCCGGCCGGCCTCGTCCAGGGCGTCGGCGGGCAGCGACACCGCCACGTGGTTGAGGCGGGGCGGCTTGGCGAACTCGGGTCCACTTCCACTCATGGCTGCACCAGCACCTTTCCCGCCAGCCGGCCCTCGGCCAGGCCGTGCATGGCGTCGAGGAGGCCGTCGAGGCCGACGCCCTCCGGTTCGATCAGGTCGTCGACGGGCAGCGCGCCCGCCACCAGGAGGTCGAGGGCGCGCTCGAAGCCGTCCTTGTCGTAGCAGTTGGCGCCGGTCACCACGAGCTCGTTGAGCAGGATGCGGTTGGGGTCGAAGCGAGGCGACGCCATGCCCGCGCCCACCAGCACCAGCGTGCCGCCCGGGATCAGCTGGGCCAGGCCGGCCTCCATCGCC
>DATBGF010000221.1:0-5070 GCA_036558145.1 Acidimicrobiales bacterium | reverse complement strand
AGCGCCACCCCGAGCTCCCGCATGGTGCGCACGCCGAGCAGCAGGGCGCGGCCCGGCTTGTGGAGGAGGTTGACGCCGGCCCGGGCGAGCATCTGGCCGTCGCTCGGGACGCGCGGCACCGGCTCCACCGCCGCGGGCGCGGGCGGCAGATCGTCGCCCGAGGGGTCGCCGTCGAGCATCAGCACGAGCAGCTCGGCCCCGGCCGCGCCGTCGATCGTGGCGTGGTGGACCTTGGTGAGGATCCCGAAGTGCCCGTCCGGCAGGCCTTCGATCACGTAGGTCTCCCACAGCGGCCGGCGGCGGTCGAGCGGCCGCCCGACGATCCGGGCCACGATCTCGGCGATCTGGTCGTCGCGCCCGGGCGGCGGCACGCCGCTGTGGCGGACGTGGAAGTCGAGGTCGAAGTCCGGATCCTCGATCCAGTACGGGTGGTCGAGGCCGAGCGGCACCTCGCGCAGGCGGCGCCGCAGCGGTTCGAGCAGGTGGAGCCGGCGCTCGATCTGGGCCCGCCAGGCCGCGTAGGGGTCGTAGTCGGGGTCGTCCTCGGGCCGGGCGTAGATCGACAGGCTGGAGACGTGGCCGAACTGCGCACCCGTCTCCACGTAGAGGAACGAGGCGTCGAGGCCGGACAGCTGCTTCATGGTCCCCTCCCGGTGGCGCAACGGTACCGTGGTCCCACCATGAGCGCCGCAGGGTCACCGCCCGTGCGCCGTCCCAGCCGGCTGCTGCTGGCGGCCGAGGCGCCGCGGGCCCTCGGGGAGCTGGTCATGCTCCAGGCCGCCCGGCCCCTGCTGGCCGGCGCGCCCCGCGGGGACGGTCATCCGGTGCTGGTGTTGCCGGGGATGGGGGCGGACGATCGCTCGACCATCCCGCTGCGCCGGTTCCTGCGCGGCCTCGGCTACCGGGTCCACGGCTGGCGGCAGGGGATCAACATCCCGTCGCCCGAGCTGATCGACGGGCTGCGTCGGCGGGTGGCGGACCTGCGGTCGCAGGACCCGCGGCCGATGAGCATCGTCGGCTGGAGCCTGGGCGGGATCTACGCCCGCGGCATCGCCCGCAGCGCCCCGGACGCCGTGCGCGCGGTCGTGACCCTCGGCAGCCCGTTCCGCCCCGTGCCCGGACAGGAGTCCAACGCCGCGCCGCTGGCCCGGCTCTGGGGCGCGAGCGCACCCGAAGGCGCCCGGCGGGCCGAGGACGGGCCGCTGCCGGTGCCGTCCACGTCGGTGTTCAGCCGCAGCGACGGCGTCGTGCCCTGGCGGGCCTGCGTCGACGCCGCGAGCGGGCCGCACGAGACGATCGAGGTGCTGGGCAGCCACCTCGGGCTGGGCCACCATCCCGCCGTGCTGTTCGTGGTGGCCGACCGGCTCGCCCAGCCGCCCGGCGCCTGGCACCGCATGCGGATCCCGGGCCCGTGGCGCCCGCTGCTGCGCCACCACGCCGCGGCGCCGGCGTCTCAGGCCAGCGCGAAGCCCGAGTAGCCGGCCTCGACGACCTCGGCGCAGCGGGCCATGTAGCGGGTGAGGCCGCCCGCGTAGGGCATGTAGTACCGGGTCTTGCCCGGCACGTTGGCGCCGAGGTACCAGGAGTTGCAGCTCGGGTGGACCTGGAGCGGGCCCGCGAACGTGTTCACGTACTCGGCCCACTCGTCCTGCGCGGCGCTCTCCGCCTCGATGCTGCGATGGCCGTTGGCCTGCAGGTGCCCGATGCACGCGGTGATCCACTCGACGTGGTGCTCGATGGAGGTGACCATGTTCGTGAGGACGGACGGGCTGCCCGGCCCGGTCACGGTGAACAGGTTCGGGAACCCCGCGATCCCCAGGCCCAGGTAGGCCTTCGGCGACTCGGCCCACACGTTTCGCAGCGCCACGCCGCCGCGACCTCGGACGTCGATGCGCGACAGCGATCCGGTCATCGCGTCGAAGCCGGTCGCGTAGACGATGACGTCGAGGTCGAGCAGGCCGTCCTGCAGCTGGATCCCGCTCGGCACCACCGAGGAGATCGGGTTGCGGCGCAGGTTGACGAGATGGACGTTGTCCTGGTTGAACGTCTCGTAGTAGCCCTCGTCGATGATCACCCGCTTGCAGCCGAACGGGTAGTGGGGCACGAGGTCCTCGGCGGTCGCCGGATCGTGCACCACCCGCTTGATCGCCTCGGCGTAGAGGCGCTTGGCGGCGTCGTTGGCCTCGACGTCGAAGAAGACGTCGGCCCAGGCGAAGCAGCCCGCGAACCCCAGCTCGTCGACCTTGCCGAGCTGCTCGTCCCAGGACGCTTCGAGGATGTTCGTGAGCGAGCGCCGGCCCAGGAACGAGACCGCGCCGAACCGGGCGGTCCCCACCGGCGACGCCCACTGCGCGGTGCGGATGTCGGCGTACTGCGACTTCAGCTCGGCGAGCTCACCCGGCCCGAGCGGCCGGTTCGGCGACGGGAGGGTGTAGGCCGCCGATCGCTGCAGCACGAACAGGTCGGCGGCCTGCCGGGCGATCACGGGGACCGACTGGACGCCGGACGAGCCCGTCCCGATCACCGCGACCCGCTTGGCGGTGAAGTCGTAGCCCTCCGCGGGGAACCGGTTCGTGTAGAGGCTGTCGCCGCCGAATGACTGGAGCCCGGCGATGGCCGGCTCGATCGGCGCCGACAGGCATCCCGTCGCGGCCACGAGGAAGCGGGCGACCACTTCCTCCCCGGCGTCGGTCTCGACCCGCCAGGTGGCCGTGGGGTTGTCGTAGGTGGCGCGCCGGACCGCGGTGTCGAACGTGATCCCGTCACGCAGCTCGAGCTTGTCGGCGACCCAGTTGAGATAGCGCTCGATCTCGGCCTGCGCCGGCATCAGCTCGGTCCAGTCCCACTCCTGCTCCAGGTCGGGGAACTTGGTGAACATGTACTCCACCGACTGGATGTCGACCCGGGCGCCCGGGTAGCGGTTCCAGTACCACGTGCCGCCGATGCCGCCGCCCCGCTCGAAGGCCCGGACCGACAGGCCCGCCTCGCGCAGCTTGTAGAGCGCGTACAGCCCCGCGAAGCCGGCGCCGACGACGACCACGTCCACGTCGGCCTGCGGGAAGTCGCTCATCCCCGCAGTGTGTCAGAGCCCGAATGCGACCACCTGGCCGTCGGAGGTCGCGACGAAGATCCGGCCGTCGTCGTAGACGGGCGCCATGGCGGAGTCGGGGTCGGCCACGCCGATCGGGTAGCCGGCGATGGCCGGGCACGTCGCGGCGCCGCAGCCGTGGAGCGCGAGCGTGACGAGGTCGCCGTCGTCGGTCACGACGTACACGACGTCGCCGGCCACGGTCGGCGGGACGTAGACGGCGGAGCCGACCTGCGCCTGCCACAGCGGAGCGCACACGGTCGCGGGAGCGCACCCGCCCGCGGGGAGGGCGACGATGTGCCCGTCACCCGTCCCGACGAGGATCGTGTCGCCGGCCACCGCGGCTTCCGTGACGGACGAGGCGGTGTTCGGGACCGTCCCGGTGAAGCGCACGGCGCCGGTGGCGGCGTCGAGCACCGTGACGGCGTTCGGGCCGGACCCGAAGGCGACGGCGTCGGTGCCGATGGCGGTGGGGTTCGTCGACACGCCCGGCACGTCCGTCTGCCAGTCCGGCAGGCACGACGGCGTCCCGTCGAGGAGGCGGCTGGGACGGGTGCACGCCGTGCCGTTCCAGCCCAACGCCGTCGCGCCGGTCCGCCACACGAGATGGTCGCCCGCCACGGCCGCGTTGCCCATGGAGAAGGGCTGATGGAACCCGAACGTGGCGCGGATGCCGCGCCACGCGACGTAGGCCTCGCCCTGCGGGGGGCCGAGCGGTATGACGACCCAGGCGGCCTGGGTGACCAGCTCGTCGCGGTCCGCGGCGAAGTCCACCGGGACGTAGTCGCCCCCGACCAGCGGCTCGAGGAGCTCGCCGGTGTCGGGTGCGAGCCGGGCGACACCCCCGACGAACGTGGCCGAGCCGACGCCCCACGCGGCCCGGAGCTCGCCCCCGTTGTCGATCAGCGCGCTCAGCCTGACCGGTCCGCCGGTTGCCGGGTCCGCCAACGGGACCGTGTAGTGCACCGCGCCGGTGGAGGCCGAGAGCCGGGACACCGACCCGCCCCCCGACGACGCCGCGAAGACGTCGTCCCCGGAGGCGAGCGGCTCGAGGAGACCCTGGCCGAGGCCGGTGGTGCGCCACAGCTCGACCAGGTCGTCGGCCCGGTCGGGCGTGATCGGGGTGTCGCCCGGGACGTACCGCTCCCGGCCGGCCGTGGCCCCACGCTGCAGCCAGCACCCCGAGGCCCCGAGCGACAGCACGGCCACGGCCGCGACGGCGCGCAGCCCCCGACTCCTGCGTGACCCCGGCATCCCCTCTGCCTCCCCCCACGGCCGCTCCGTCGAGCGGACCACCGCCATCATGCCAGCGCGGCTGGGCCTGTCCTAAGCGGGGCCGGCCGGCGGGACCATGGGGGCCCGGCCGCCGCCTCGCCGCGCCACCGTCCGGAAGTGGCGACCGGCGAACCGCCACTCGCCGTGGTCCACGGCGTAGTCGTCGTCGTAGACCCCGTAGAACTCGGTCCAGTCGCCGCCGGCCTTCTCGACGCCGATCTCGAGCGCGTACGAGCGCCCGCTCGCCCGGGTCTTCGACGTGAGCGAGACGACGGTGTTGAGGGGGATGTACTGGTAGAAGGAGAACCGCTCGCACGCCCGGGCGCCGAACGCCGCCAGCTCGTCGGGGCCGACGAACGTCAACACGTCGCCCGCGCCCAGGTCGAAGGCGAAGGTGGCGTCCGCCAGGACGATCGCCGGCAGCTCCGACCACGCCTGGCGGCTGGCCATGTCGGCATAGCGAGCCTGCAGGCGGGTGATGGCGAGGTGTGCCATCAGCTCGCGGTCCATGGCCCGAGCATAAGTTTTCGGAACTGCGTTCCGTAAATCAGGTGGGTTGCGGTTTACGCGGTCGTCGCGGCCGGTGGCGGTGGGGCCGCGGGCGGCGGCGGGGGCGGCGCGGGCGCGGCATCGGCATCGGTGACGACCGGGCGGCGGGCGCGGCGGCCGGCGTTGACGAGGGCGCCCAGGCCGATCACGGTGGCGAC
>DATBGF010000220.1:0-4111 GCA_036558145.1 Acidimicrobiales bacterium | reverse complement strand
CCTGGCCCGGCGATGTGGCCTCGTTCGTGGCGCCCTACACGGTCAAGGACCGCGATGCGCTCGCTGAGATCGCGAAGCACTTCGAGGGGGCGGACGCCCGCTCGCTGGCGCAGGCCAACGCCGCCATGCCCGGAACCGTGGCCGAGGACGTGACGATCACCATCGACCAGCACCAGGCGACGACCTCGGCGCCGTCGTCGTTCGACGAGGTGTGTGGCCTGTTCTCGCCGGTCGCGTCCCTCGACGCGCTGGCGGGCGCGATCGCGGCGCGCACCGACGTGCTCGCCCGCGGGGCGCTCCTGGTGTGCCCGAGGGGTGTGCTCGTCGCCGATGCCGGCGTCGACGGCATCACGCCCGGCCACGCGGCCGGCCCGTACGGCGTGGCCCCGGTGGCGCTGCTCGCCGCCAACGCGGGGACGCCCGACCTGCTGCTCGCCGGCCAGTCGCTGGCCGCCTGGGCCACGACGCCCGGCGAGCCCGGAGACCCCGCGCCGGTCGAGACGACCGCGGCGCACGACACCCTCACCGCCGTCGTCGAGCGCTTCCGCCGGGCGGGCGTCGCCACCAGCATCGAGACCATCGTCGCCGCCAACGCCGGCCTCGCGTTCCTCCGCGCCGGCGCGGCGGTGCTGGTGCCGCCGGCGACGGCGCAGCTGACAGGGCGCGTCGGGGCGGTCACGCCGGGCGGGATCGTCTGGACGTTCCCGGCCGCGGTCTTCCCCCTGCGGGTGACCCTGGAGCTCGCCCGCGACGAGGCCCTGGTCGATCCCACGCTGGCGGAGACTGCCGCACGCGACCGCACGGCCGTGCCCGCCGCCCGTCCGGCCGGCGACTCGCAGGACGCGGCGCGGACGCTGGCCGCCTTCGCAACGGACCTGCAGGGCGCCGTGCCGGTCCTGCGCGTAGCCACCGGGCAGGTGCTCAGTGACGGGGTGACCGGCCAGGTGCTCGGCGGGGACACCGACGTCTGGGCGGTCGACTTCGGCTCGACCGGCATCGCCGAGGCCACGGTGACCCCGCCGCTCACGATCGACGGGACGCCGCAGCCGCGCACCTTCGCCCTCCGCCCGCTGGCGAGCACGCTCATCGCCCGACAGGACGTGTTCACCCGGTCGTTCGACGCCTCCACCGGCCGGCTGACCGGCGGCGAGAAGCGCAACTACCAGGGCATCGACCTGGAGGTCTGGGCCCGCACCCTGCTCGCCGACCTGGAGCTCGTGCTGTCGGCCGCCTACACGCAGGGCGCCTACGCCCTCAACCGTCCCGCCCTCGACGGCATCGTCGAGGCGAAGAAGACGCTCGCCGGCGCCGTCGCCGAGGGCCTGGACTACGTCCTGGTGGGCGAGGCGCCCCCGCCGCCGGACCCCAAGCGCGCCGCCGCGGTCGAGACGCTGCGCCAGCAGCTGCTCGTGTCGCTCACCCGCGGCTACGACACCGCCGCGGTCATCCAGTACGACACGTCGGCGCGCTCGCCCTGGCCCGCCACCTACGCCCGGCTGTCGGGCAACCCCAAGGTCACGTTCAACGATCCCGACGCCAGCACCGCCACGGTGTCGAACGGCAAGGTGTCGCTGACCGACGGCTCGTCGCAGGTCAGCTTCCTGGTCAACGTCCCCGACGTCCAGGCGCACGCCGGGCTCGACCTGACGCTCGACTTCAACGTCGTCGAGCTGGAGTTCGCCATCGAGCCCGAGATCGAGGGCTACGAGCGCTCCGACTGGCTCAGCTTCGTCACGTCGATCGGCGACGGCTCACCGCCCGCGCTGCGCTTCGAGCTCGGCTCGCCGCAGGTGCCGCTGCCGTTGCGCGCGTACCCGCCGATGCCGCTGCTCGTGGGGCACGAGGCGATCGTTCCGACCGATCCCGTGGATCTGGCCGACGCCGTGACGTGGCGCTACGAGTTCGAGCTCCAGCACCAGTCGGCCGAGCAGGACGCGGTCGAGTTCCGGGTCACCTACAACTCGGGCGGCTCCGGCGCGGCCGGCGTGGCCGGCGACGACGACCTGTTCGCGGCGCTGGCCCAGTACACCGCGGTCTCCACGCCCCTGCTCGGCCTGCTCGCCGGCATCCTCGACCGGCAGTCGGCCCCCTCCGGCCAGAAGGCGGCGCTGGCGGCGGCCCTCGACACCTACGAGACGCTCGTCACCACGGCGGGCACCGCCTGGCAGGCGCACTGGGGCCCACCGCCCCAGGCCCCGGAGGCCGAGGCACCCGACGTCGGGGCGCCGGTGCTGGACGAGTACGACTACGCGCTCGGCCTGAAGGCCGGCGACGGCTGGTACACGACGCTGCGGCTCACCATGACGGAGGTGTCCGGGCCCGGGGGCGTGGGCTGGCCCGACATCTGGTGCATCACCACCGCGGGCGACGAGTACGAGCTGTTCCCCGTCGGACCGGCGGACTGCGACTGCACCGACCCTGACCACTGCCATTGCTACGCGTTCCCCGAGGGCAAGGTCGCGGCGTTCACGCTGCTCACGTTCCGCTTCACGTTCCCGAAGGTGCACGTGGCGTCGTACCAGAACGCGTCGTCCCGCACCTGGGTCACCCGCAACGCCCGGCTGCTCGGGGACGCGTGGCCGGACACCACGCCGGGCTTCGTCTACCGCACGCCCGAGGTGAGCTACCCGAAGGCGGTCGTCCCGTTCATCGACGTGACCGGCTCGATCCCCATCGACCCCTGGGCCGGCGCCCCGCTCCAGGCCATGTTCGACACGATCTTCGACAACGACCCCGCGGATCGGACCATCGCGGTCGGCGTGCGCTACGGCTACACGCTCGTGGAGGGCCCGCCGCTGGTCGAGGCGCTCCTCCCGGTCGTCCAGTCCACGGTCGGACCGTACGGAGGAGCCACCATCGGCGTCCTCACGGAGTGGCTCGACCAGTGGCTGCGCGACACCGACCCCGCTCGCGACGGCGGCGCGTGGGCGTTCTGGGTCAGCCTCTACTCGTCCCTGGACCCGACGCTGCAGCGCCCGGTCCTGCAGCTCAAGCGGGTCTCGTCCGCTCTCGTCGGGGAGCCACCGGCCACATAGCCGGATCGCACTAGCCTCCCCGGGCGTGTCGCTCGACTTCCAGGCGAGCATCTCCCGGCCCCTGCGATTGAGCGACCTGGTCGCGGGCGCCACCCGGGTCGAGGCCGAGCTGCTCGGCCTGGCGGACGTCCCCCTGCCGCGGCTGGTGATCGGGCGCACGTGGGAGTGGGGCCGGGTCGCGGACCCCGGCCGGCCGGTGGGCCCGGACGACCTCGAGGCCACGCTCGTAGGCCCCGGCATCCCCGATGCGGGGGTCGCGGTCATCGACGACGACGGGGACGGGCTCGTGGTGATCATGCCCACGGCCGCGGGCGGCGGCGGGCTCGTGCTCTCGCCGGTCCGCCGGCCGGGCCCGGTCGTCACCGGGCTGGCCCTGGCCCTGGCGGCGGCGCTCGACGGGGGCGGGCGGTTCGTCGACGACGACCTGCAGCTGGCGGTGGCCGCCGGTGTCGAGGACGAGGACCCGGCGGCGTTCATCGCGGCCACCCGGCTCCCGCCGCAGAACGCGACGCTGGCCGAGGCGACGGCCGGCTACCTCGGCCAGTTCGAGCACCTCGCCGGCTGGCACCTGATCTGACGCGTTTGCCCGATGGTCCCCGGGCGGCCTGCCCGAAAGGGCAGACTCCGGGGCCCCTGAAGGGTGAATCGGGTCCCGCGCCCCCAGGGGCGGGGGGTGCGGATTGTACGGTGCCGCGGTGGAACGCCGCGGTGGCGTCGGTGAGACCCGGGAGGGCTCGGACGACCGGGCCCCGGCACCCAAGCCGGGCCAGGCCTCCGCCAACGGCGTCGCCGCTCCGCTGAGGGCGGTCATCGGCCTCCAGAAGTCCGCGGGGAACCGGGCCGTCGCCGGCCTGCTCAGCGGGCGTAGCGGAGGCGGCGGTGGTGCCGGGGGCGGCGGTGGTGGAGGCGGCGGCGCCATGAAGCCGAGCACGCTCGCGGGCGACGTCGGGGCGCTGGCCCAGGGCATGGCCGGGGCGCAGGCCGCGGCAGGCGGAGCCGCGAGCGGGTTGCTCGCGGCGGCGGCGCCCCCGCCGGGCCTCCCGGTGGCGCCGGAGCCGTCCCTGGCCGAGCCGGCC
>DATBGF010000219.1:0-23279 GCA_036558145.1 Acidimicrobiales bacterium | reverse complement strand
GCGGCGCAGGTCGCGGATCTCGTCGCGCAGCGCCTTGAACTCGGCGCGCATGCGCTCGGCCGCCATCGGCAGGTCGTCGGCCGTGGTGTTGAGCGCCTCGGCCGCCCGCGCCACGAGGTCCTCCTCCTGGCGCAGCCGGTCGATCGGCCCGAGCCCGGTGACGGCCTCGATGCGGCGCAGGTTGGAGCCGATCGACGCCTCGGACGTGACCTTCAGCGGGCCGATGTCGCCGAGGCGGCGGACGTGGGTGCCGCCGCAGAGCTCGATCGAGTGCTCGCCCGCCTCCAGCACCCGCACGATGTCGCCGTACTTGTCGCCGAAGAACATGATGGCGCCGAGGTCGCGGGCCTCGTTCATGGTGGTCTCGAAGTGGCGCACGCCCGCGTTGGCGAGGATCTCGTGGTTGGCCAGGTCCTCGATCTCCCGCAGCTGCTCGCGGGTGACCGGCTCGAAGTGGCTGAAGTCGAACCGCAGACGGTCGGGCGCCACCAGGGAGCCCTGCTGGCGCACGTGGTGGCCCAGCACCTCCCGCAGCGCCCAGTGCAGGATGTGGGTGCCCGTGTGGTTGCGGCGGATCGCGTCGCGGCGCTCGCCGTCGATGGCGGCCGTGGCCGTCTGGCCCGGCTCGATGTGGCCCTCCCGCACCCGCACCACATGGCGGTGCTGGCCGGGCAGGCCGTAGACGGTGTCGAGGACGTCGGCCACGCCGGTGTCGGTGGTGATGGTGCCGGTGTCGCCGATCTGGCCGCCGGCCTCGGCGTAGAACGGCGTGCGGTCGAGGTAGACGCCGTCGCCCACCACCGCCAGCACCGTGGCCGTGGACGTGTACTCCTCGCGCCCGGTGAACTCGGTGGGGCCGTGCTCGGCCAGCAGCTGCTGCTGCACGGCGACCTCGTCGCCCGTGGCGACGCCGCCGCCCTTGGCCGCGGCCCGGGCGCGGGCGCGCTGGTCCTCCATGGCGGAGTCGAAGCCCGCCACGTCGACCGCGAAGCCGCGCAGGTCGGCCGTCTCCTGGGTGACCTCGAAGGGGAAGCCGTAGGTGTCGTGGAGCTGGAACGCCACCGCGCCGGGCAGCGTGCCGCCCGGCTCCAGCCGGTCGAGCTGGGTGTCGAGGATCTGCGAGCCGGTGGCCAGCGTGCGCCGGAACGACTCCTCCTCCCGGCCGATGATGGGCAGCACCAGGTCGCGGTGCTCGACCACGACCGGGTAGGCGTCGCCCATGAGCGCGATGGTGTGCTCGACCAGCGGCTGCAGCACGGGGCGCTCCACCCCCAGCAGGTAGGCGAAGCGGATCGCGCGCCGGATGATGCGGCGCAGCACGTAGCCCCGGTCCTCGTTGGACGGGATCACGCCGTCGGCCACCAGGAACGTCATCGTGCGGGCGTGGTCGGCCATCAGCCGCAGGGCGATGTCGCCCAGCCCGGACTCGCCGAGGCGGTGCCCCGTGACCGACTGCGCCTCCTCCACCAGGGCGGACAGCGTGTCGGAGTCGTAGAGGCTGTGGCTGCCGTTGAGGACCGCCATGATGCGCTCGAGGCCCGCGCCGGTGTCGATGTTCTTGGAGGGCAGGTCGCTGAGCTCGCCGTCCGCGCCCCGCAGGTACTGGGGGAAGACCAGGTTCCAGATCTCGACGTAGCGGTCCTCGGCCTCGGGGTTGACCGGGCCGCCCTCGGGGCCGTGCTCGGGGCCGTTGTCCCAGAAGATCTCGGACGAGGGCCCGCACGGGCCGGTGTCGCCCATCTCCCAGAAGTTGTCCTTGCCCAGCCGCTGGATGCGCTCACGGGGGAAGCCGACCGCGTCGGCCCACAGCGCCTCGGCCTCATCGTCGCTGGTGTGGACCGTGACCCAGAGGCGGCCCGGGTCGAGCTCGAGCACCTCGGTCACGAACTCCCACGCCCAGGCGATGGCGTCGGGCTTGAAGTAGTCGCCGAAGCTGAAGTTGCCCAGCATCTCGAAGAAGCTGAGATGGCGGTGCGAGCGCCCGATGGCGTCGAGGTCGTTGTGCTTGCCGCCGGCCCGCACGCAGCGCTGGACCGACGTGGCCCGCGGCGGTCGGTACGGGACCGGCTCCTCGCCCAGGAACAGCGGGACGAAGGGCATCATCCCCGAGTTGGTGAACATGGGCGCGCTGGGGTGGGTCGGGATCAGGCTTCCCGACGGCACGATCGTGTGCTGCCTGGCCTCGAAGAAGTCGGTCCAGGCGCGTCGCAGCTCGGCTGAGGTCCGCGGTGCCATAAGTGGGGGTCAGCCTAGTGCTGACGTGGGTGTTCTCCCTGCAGGGGTTAGCGCACGGTCCCGGCGCCGGGGCGAAGCTCGGAGCGCAGCTCCTCTTCGCGCTCGCGGGCGCCGCGCCGGCCCTCGCTGAGCGCCTCCCGCACATCGCTGCCGAAGCGGCGGACCGACGTGCTGACCTCGTCCTGGACGTGGGCCGGTGTGTACCGCTCGACCGTGCGCAGCACGCGGCGGCGGATCCACATGGCGCCGCCGAAGCCGGCCGTCGCCCCGGTCGTGAACCACAGCGCCCGCTTGAACACGCCTAGCCCTCCGCCTTGCGACCCCGCAGGCGCCGGGCGGCCTTGGCCGTGCCGCTGGCGAACGCGACGCCCTTGATCACGGGGTTGGCCATGGCGATGTAGGCCAGCCGGGAGGCGGAGTCCACCGTGCCGGTCACCGACTCGGCGGTGGTCACGAGGCGGTCGAGCCGCACGATCTCGTGGTTGGCGGCGTCGACGGTGTCCCGCAGGTCCTCCAGGACCGGGACCGTCTCGGTGCGCAGCAGGTGCGCGACGTCGCGCAGTGCCCTGAGGGTGCGCAGCAGCGCCGTGGTGGCGACGGCCAGCAGGACGACCGCGGCGACGCTGGCGATGGCCACGATCACCGCGGCGAGGTCGCTCGCACTCATTGGCGCACCCTTCGGGCTGCGCGCAGTGAGTGCTCGGCCCACGGGGCCGAGTAACGCACTGTGTTTCTGATTCGCTCGACAAGCTCGCTCATGCGTCTGTGTCCCGATCGGTCTCGTCGGCGTGCCGTGCCATGCGCTCGGCGATCTCCTGCTCGTAGCCGTGGGCCGAGGGCTCGTAGTAGACCGCGCCCCGCGCCTCGTCCGGGAGGTACTGCTGGCGGACCCAGCCCTCTGCGTCGTCGTGAGGATAGTCGTAGCCCACGCCGTGACCGAGCGTGGCGGCCGAGCGGTAGTGGCTGTCGCGCAGGTGGGCCGGGACCTCGCCCCCGACGCCCTTGCGGACGTCCTCCTGAGCCCGCCACAGGCCCAGCGCGGCCCGGTTGGACTTGGGCGCCGTGGCCAGGTGGACCACGGCCTGGGCCAGGTTGAGCTGGGCCTCGGGCAGGCCCACGAACTCGACCGCGTGGGCCGCGGCGGTGGCGACCACCAGCGCGGTGGGGTCGGCCTCGCCGACGTCCTCGCTGGCCAGGATCACCAGCCGGCGGGCCACGAAGCGCGCGTCCTCGCCGGCCTCCAGCATCCGGGCCAGGTAGTGGAGCGCGGCCTGGGGATCCGAGCCCCGCACGCTCTTGATGAACGCCGAGATCACGTCGTAGTGCTCGTCCCGGCCGTAGCGGTGCAGCTTGGTCCCGAGCGCCGCCTCGGCCTCGGTCACCGTGACCAGCGGGGTCGCCGCGCCGGGGTCCCGGGCCCGGGCCAGCGCCACCGCCACCTCCAGGCTGGTCAGGGCGTGGCGGCCGTCGCCCCCGGCCCGGTCGGCCAGGTGCGCCAGCGCCTCGGGATCGGCCTCGGCCCCCTCGACCTCGAGCCCCTTGCGCAGGAGCTGCTGGACGGCGGCCTCGTCCAGCGGCCGCAGCCGGAACAGCGTCGAGCGGGACAGGAGCGGCGGGTTGACCTCGAAGTAGGGGTTCTCGGTGGTCGCGCCGACGAGGACCAGCAGCCCGCTCTCGACCGAGGGGAGCAGGGCGTCCTGCTGGGCCTTGTTGAACCGGTGCACCTCGTCGAGGAACAGGATCGTGCCCTGCTCGCGCTCCCCCAGCCGCTGCTGGGCCCGGGCCGTGACCTCCCGGACGTCCTTCACGCTCGCGGACACGGCCGACAGCTGCTCGTACGCCTTGGACGTGTGGCGGGCGATGACCTGGGCCAGCGTGGTCTTGCCGGTGCCGGGCGGTCCCCAGAAGATGGCCGACGACAGCCGGTCCGCCTCCACGAGCACCCGCAGCGGCCGCCCCGGCCCGACCAGGTCGTCCTGGCCCACGATGTCGTCGAGGCGGTTCGGGCGCAGCCGGGCCGCGAGCGGGGCCTGCTGCGCCAGCCGGTCCTCGGCCGCGGCGGCGAACAGGTCCATGACCGGGGACGCTAGACCGTCAGGACGAGCTTGCCGGCGGTGCGGCCGGTCTCGCCCTGGGCGTGGGCCTTGGCCGCGTGCTCCAGGGGGAACGTGGCGGACACGTCGACGCGCAGGTCCCCGTCCTCGACCAGCTGGGACAGGGCGAACAGGCCCTCGTGGTCGGGCTCGACCAGGAAGCGGGTGAAGCGGGCGCCCCGGGCCTCGACCTCGGCCGCGAGCTCGTCGGGCGCGGCGGAGGGGACGTTCACGAACAACCCGCCCGGCCCGAGCGTGCGGACGAGGTCCTGGCTCCCGCCCACCAGGTCGACCACGACGTCGACCTGGCCGGCGGCCTCGGCCACGTCGGTCGTGGTGTAGTCGATGGGCTCGTCGACCCCGTAGGAGCGCAGCTTGCCGTGCTTGAGCGTGCGGGCGGTGCCGATGACGGTGGCGCCCCGGCCCTTGGCCACCTGGACCGCCAGGTGCCCGACGCCGCCGGCCGCGGCGGTGATCAGCACCCGCTGGCCGGGCTGGACGTTGGCCGTGTCCACCAGGATCTGCCAGGCGGTGAGGCCGGCGAGCGGCAGGCCCCCGGCCTGCTCGAAGGTCAGGTCGGCCGGCTTGCGGCAGAACTGGCGGGACGGGGCCGTGACGTACTCGGCGTAGGCGCCCGCGGCCCGGGGGAACCAGGGCATGCCGAACACGGCGTCACCCGGCTCCAGCGTGGTCACGCCCAGCCCCACGTCCTCGACCACCCCGGCCACGTCCCAGCCCAGCGTGAACGGCGGGTCGCCCAGCACCCGCGCCATGCCCTTGCCCGCCCGGGTCTTCCAGTCGACCGGGTTGACCCCGGCCGCCCGCACCCGCACCAGCACCTCGGTCGGCAACGGCGTGGGCGCCGGCGCCTCTCCCAGCTCCAGCACCTCCGGTCCCCCGAAGGTTCTTTGCGTAACGATCCGCATACGCACAGCCTGCCTGATCACGGCACAATGGAGGACATGGCCGACATCGTGCGCCCGACGCGGCTCACCAGCGACCAGGTCGCCCTGGTGCTGCGCCGGGCTGCGGAGCTGGAGGCCTTGAGCGACACGCCCGGCGACGTGGACGGCTACGACTCCCGGTCGGTCGAGGAGGCGGCCCGCGAGGTGGGCCTGTCCCCCGCCGCCGTGCGCCAGGCGGTGGCCGAGCTGCGGGTCGGTGCCCTGCCGGCGCCCAGCGCTGACCGCCGCCCCGAGCGGGTGACCCGGTCCCGGATCGTCAGCGAGCAGCGCCTGGTCGAGATCACGCCGATGGCGGCTCACTCGAGGATCGAGCGCTTCATGCGCACCCAGATGTTCGAGCTGCGCCGCCACTCGGGCGACCGCGCCATCTACCGGGCCCGCAGCGACCTGGTGGCCAGCCTGCGCCGCGGCCTCAACTTCGGCGGCGCCATCAAGCTCGACGGCCTGCGCACGGTCACGGTCGTCGCCACCCCGGCGGACGAGCGCACACTCGTCCGGGTGGAGGCCGAGCTCACGATCAGCCGGGCCAACGCGGTCGCCGGAGGCGCCGCGCTCGGCACCGGGACGGCCCTGTTCACCGGGATGATCGGAGCGCTCTTCGCCGAGCCCGCCCTGCTGATCGGGGCCCTGCCCGCGGGCGCCCTCGTGGGCGGGGGCAGCGTCCGGGTGGCCGAGGCCCGCTGGCGCAAGCGCCGCGACGACGTGGCCGAGGTGCTCGGGTCCCTGCTCGACCGGCTCTAGCCCTCCTCGGGCGGGTCCTCGATCCGGACACCGAGCGAAGGCAGCACGACCAGCGCCAGGTCGAGCACCTGCTCGGGGCCGACGATGACGTTGCGCAGCCCGTCCCCGCCCAGCAGCCCCGCCAGCGAGGACCCGTGCAGCGCCACGTCGTCCAGCTTGGCCAGCGAGAACTGCGCCCCCGCCAGGCGGCAGCCCGTCATGTGCGCCTTGCTGACCTGGGCGCGGTACCAGTCGCTGCCGGTCAGGTCGCAGCGGGCCACCTCGGCCCGCTCGATGCGCGCCATGCGGAACCAGGCCTCATCGGCCTTGCAGTCGACCAGACGCAGGTCGGACGCCACCAGCTCCCCGGCCACCAGCGCCGAGAGGCGGCAGTTCCGGAACGTCACCCGCCGGAGCACGGCCTCCTTCAGCGTGACGCCGGACAGGTCACAGTCCTCGAACACGACGTCCGCCCACTCCGGTCCGTCGAACACCGCGCCGGGTAGGCGGACGCCCGTGAAGCGGCACCCCGTGAGCCGCAGGTCCTCGACCGCCAGGTCGACGGCCACGCCTCCGTCCACGACCGCGTCCTGGAGGTGGACATCGTGGTCGAGGTCGTCCAGGCCGGCCGCCTCGGTCGTCCGGGGCAGCCGGGGCTCGGCCGCGGGTGACGGCATCGGCGCTCAGCCCTTGGGGGGCAGCGTGCGCAGGCCGAGCTCGGCCAGGTAGGCGGGCTCCACCGCGGTCGGGGCGTTCGTGAGCGGGTCGGCGCCCGACTGGGTCTTGGGGAAGGCGACCACCTCGCGGATGTTCTCCTCCCCGACCAGCAGGGCCACCAGCCGGTCGATCCCGAAGGCGAACCCGGCGTGCGGCGGCGCCCCGTAGCGGAAGGCGTCGAGCAGGAAGCCGAAGCGCTCCTGGGCCATCTCGGGGCCGATGCCGAGCAGCCCGAAGATCGTCTGCTGGACGTCGGCGCGGTGGATCCGGACCGATCCCGAGCCCAGCTCCCAGCCGTTGAGCACCAGGTCGTAGGCCTGGGAGCGGACCCGCAACAGGTCGGCCGGGTCGTCCGAGGCCAGCAGGTCGAGGTCATCGGCGTGGGGCATCGTGAAGGGATGGTGGGCGGGCACCGGGCTGCCGTCGTCGCCCAGGCCCTCGAACAGCGGGAAGTCGACGACCCACAGGAAGTGGAGCCCGCCCTCGGTCACGGGCGGGCGGCCCAGCTCCAGGCGCAGCAGGCCCAGGACGTGGCGCACCACGGACCGCTGGTCGGCCACCAGCAGCGCCAGGTCGCCGGGCTCGGCCTCCAGGCCCGAGCGGATGCCGGCCAGCTCGCCCTCGGAGAGGAACTTGGCGACCGGGCTGTCCAGGCCCACCGTGTTGCTGTCCAGGGCATCTCCGGTGACCCGCATCCACACGAGGCCCTTGGCCCCCCAGCGCTTGGCCGCGTCGGTCAGGTCGTCGAGCCGCTTGCGGGAGAAGTCGCCGCCTCCGGGCACCCGGATGCCCTTCACGGTCTGGCCCGCGAACGCCTTGAACCCGGTCTCGGCGAACACGTCGGTGAGCTCGACCAGCTCCATGCCGAAGCGGATGTCGGGCTTGTCGGAGCCGTAGCGCTCCATGGCGTCCTGCCAGGTCATGGTGGGGATGTCGCCCACCTCGACCCCGGTCACCGCCGCGGTGGCGGCCTTGACCGCGTCCGACACGAAGGCGAGCACGTCGTCCTGGCCCACGAAGCTGGCCTCCACGTCCAGCTGCATGAACTCGAACTGGCGGTCGGCGCGCAGGTCCTCGTCCCGCAGGCAGCGGGCGATCTGGTAGTAGCGGTCGATCCCGCCCACCATGGTCAGCTGCTTGAACAGCTGGGGGCTCTGGGGCAGCGCGTAGAACGTGCCCGGGTGCAGCCGGGACGGGACCACGAAGTCGCGGGCACCCTCGGGGGTCGAGGCGATGAGCATGGGCGTCTCGACCTCGACGAACCCCTGGCGCTCCATGGAGCCCCGGATGGCCGCGTTCACCCTGGCCCGGGCCCGCAGGTTGCGCTGCATGCGCTCCCGGCGGAGGTCGACGTAGCGGTGGCGCAGCCGCACGACCTCGTCGGCGTCGATGCGGTCGTCCACCGGGAACGGCGGCGGCTCGGCCCGGTTGAGGACCTCGACCGTGCACTCCCCCAGCTCGACCTCGCCGGTGGCCAGCGCCGGGTTGACGGTGCCCTCGGGCCGGATCCGCACGGTGCCGGTCACCCGGACCACCCACTCGTTGCGCACGTCGACCGACCCGTCGATCACGCACTGGACGACGCCCTCACGGTCCCGCAGGTCGAGGAAGGCCAGGTGCTCGCCGTGCTCGCGGCGGCGGGCCACCCAGCCGCAGAGCGACACGGTCTGCCCCGCGTGCTCGGGGCGCAGCTCGCCGCACCAGTGCGTGCGCAGTCCCCAGGCGGGCGGGTAGGTGCTCACTGTGCCTCCAGGATGGTGCGGACCCGGTCGACGACCTGGTCGCGAGGGACGATCTCCTGCTCGCCGCGCCCGAGGTCCCGCACGGTGGCGGTCTTGTCGGCCGCCTCCTGCTCGCCCACGATCACGGCCACCCGCGCCCCGGAGCGGCCCGCGGCCTTCATCTGGGACTTCATCGAGCGGCCGTCGTAGGCCCGGTCGGTGCGGATGCCGGCGGTGCGCAGCTCGTGGGCCAGGTCGCGGGCGGCGCTGCCATCGGTCGTGTCCACCACGAACACGTCCAGCACGCTCTCCGGGCCCGGGAACACGCCCTCGGCGTCACAGGCCAGCAGCATGCGCTCGATCCCGGAGCCGAAGCCGATCCCCGGGGTCGGCGGTCCGCCCAGCTGCTCCACCAGGCCGTCGTAGCGGCCGCCGGCGATGACGGTCGACTCGGCGATCTCGAGCGCCTCGCTCTGGAACTCGAACAGCGTGTGCGTGTAGTAGTCGATGCCCCGGACCAGGCCCGGGTCCAGCGCGTAGGGGATGTCGAGCGCCCGCAGGCCGGCCTGCACCCGGTCGAAGTGGGCCTGGGAGGCGGCGTCGAGCACCTCGGCGATGCGGGGCGCGCCCTCGATGGCCGCCTGGGTCTCGGGGCGCTTGGAGTCGAGGATCCGCAGCGGGTGGGTCTCGATCTTCTCCCGGTCCTCGGCCGCGAGGTCGCCGGCGCGGCTCCGCAGCCACTCGCGCAGCGTGGCCGCGTAGGCGACCCGGTCGGCCGGGGTGCCCATGGTGTTGATCCGCAGCCGCCAGCGGCGCAGGCCCAGGGCGTCGAGGTAGGCGGCTCCCAGGGCGAGCACCTCGACGTCCACGTCGGGGTCGGCGGTGCCGATCACCTCCACGTCGAGCTGGTGGTGCTGGCGCAGCCGGCCGGCCTGGGGCCGCTCGTAGCGGAACGCCGGGGTCACGCACCACACCTTCCAGGGCGTGGGCGGGTGGTGCTGGACGTAGGCCCGCACCACCGAGGCGGTGGCCTCCGGGCGCAGGGCGAGGTGGCGGTCGCCCTTGTCCCGGAAGTCGTACATCTCCTTGCGGACGATGTCGGTGCCCGCCCCGAGCCGGGAGAACACCGCGACGTCCTCGAACATCGGGCCGTGGACCAGCCCGTGCCCGAAGCGCTCGGCCAGGCCGGCGAAGGTGGCGATGAGGGCCTGCCAGCGGGCCGACGCCGGCGGCAGCACGTCCTGGGTGCCGATGGGCGCACGGAAGGTCTCGGGCATGACGCGTCGAGGCTAGCGGTGCGCGACTACTCGGCAGACATGGGTTCGTGCCGGAGGCGCCGGATGGCCGCGTCGAACGCGACGGCGGCCAGCAGCACGATCGCGGGCTCGGCCGGAGCCCGGAACCGGGTCGACCCGTAGAACACCATCACCGTGATGACCACGTTGAGCACGGTGCTGGTGAGCGGGAACGAGGGCACGCCGCGGCGGCGCAGCACGACCACGCCGGCGATGGCGGCCAGCCCCGCGACCCAGAACGCGCCCACCGCGGCCCGGGAGACGCCGATGGCGCGGGCCTCGGCGAACCAGTCGAAGTTCACCTGGTCGGACACGTAGTTCAGGTTGAACGTGCGCTCGACCCGGGCGGCCAGCACCGCGGGCAGGCGGCCGCGGTGGTCGTCGATGTAGTCGACCGCCTTGCGCCGCGTGATCCCGTCCAGCGTGGAGCGGTCGCGGTCGCCCCACTCGGTCGAGCACGCCAGCGACCACGAGCCGACCCCGTGGCCGTAGTAGGTGTCGTCGCAGTTGGCGGCCTCCAGCGTCGGACCCATCTGGGTCGACAGCGTGGACGGTTCCTCGAAGCGGATGAGGTTGGCCACGACCCACGGCGCCACCACCAGCACCATGGCTCCCGCCGCGAGGGCGAAGCGCCCGAGGCGGGCCCGCGCGCCCACGAGCTTCGGGACCCAGGCCGCCAGGGGCAGGGCCAGCAGGCCCACCAGCATGAAGGCCTCGGCCCGGGCGAGGGTGGCCAGCCCGATGGCCAGGCCGACGAGGGCGAAGCGCTTGGGCGAGGGGTCGTCCCACGCCTTGTAGGCGGCGAGCACGGCCAGCGTGCCGCAGAACAGCGCCAGGCTCTCGGACATGAGCGTGGCGTCGTTCAGCCACAGCGCCGGGTAGACGGCGGCGATGCCGGCCGCGATCAGCCCGGGGCGGTCCCCCGCGATGCGCCGGCCGGTGAGCCCGATGAGGACCACCGTCCCCGCTCCGACCAGGCAGCCGACCAGCTGGTGGCTGAGGATCGTCGTGAAGCCGAGCAGCGACGGCAGGGCCAGCACGATGATCCAGCCCGGCGGGTGGTCGGCCCCGGGGATGGAGACGCCGTTGTCGTAGGCGTACGGGTGGACGAAGCCCTTCCCGTCGGCCAGCAGGTTCGCGCCCCGGTGGTAGTAGTAGGCGTCGCCCGCGATCGTGTCGACCTGCTTCCAGCCCACCGTGTAGCCCACGCGCAGGCCCAGGGCCACGACGAAGATGGCGAGCAGCGCGAGCAGGAACGTCCGCCCCGCCCGGCCTTGCCGCGTCTCGCCGGCCGGGCTCTGCTCGGGCGCGCCGGCGGCGTCTTCGGGCTCGCCGGCCTCGTCACCCTCTTCGGTCACGACGACGTCGGACGCTCCCCCACCAGGCACCCGGCGAGGTTACCCAAGCCGTCAGGGCCCGCCGGTAACCGGGCGCCGCGGCCGTTCCCCGGCCGGAGCCTGGCTGTAGTCCCCGAAGGGCGCGTCGCGCCGGGCCACCGCGGCCCGCACGCCCTCGTCGCGGGCCAGGCGGACGAAGGCGCGCCCCTCGGGCGTGTTGCGCATGATCCCGTCGAGGATCGGCCCGACCGTCTGGGTGCCACGCAGGCCCATGCTGTCGTAGGCCTGGTTGACCACGAGCTTCATGGCCGCGAGCTGGCTGAGCGGGATCGTGGCCAGCTTGGCCGCCAGCGCGCGGGTCCGGTCGTCGAGCTCGTCGCCCGGGAACGAGAAGTTGATCAGCTCGATCTCGGCGGCCTCCCGGCCGCTGATCCACTCGCCGGTCAGGGCGTAGTACTTCGCCTTGGCCAGGCCCAGGCGGTACACCCACATGCCGGTCAGGTGGCACCCCCAGACCCGGGAGTAGGGCGTGCCGAAGCGGGCGTCGTCCGCCGCGACCACCAGGTCGGCGCACAGGGCCAGCTCCGAGCCGGCGCCGAGGCAGTAGCCGTGCACCCTGGCGATCGTCGGCTTCAGCCCCCGCCAGAGGCCCATGAAGATGTCGATCCCGCTGGTGAAGCCGCTGACCGCGGTGAAGGCGTCGAGGCCGGGGTCGTAGTCCTCCTCCCGGTAGGGACGGTGATGCTCCAGGCCGCCGGAGAAGTCGAAGCCGGCGCAGAAGTCGTCGCCCGCGCCCTGCAGCACGACGACCTTCACGTCGCGGTCGCGGTGGGCGTCCCGCAGCGCGGCGTCGAGCCCCTGCGCCATGTCGGCCCGGAGGGCGTTGGCCTTCTCCGGCCGGTTCAGGGTGATGGTGGCGATCCCGTCCGCCGTGGCGTAGCGGACGGCGCCGTCCTCAGCCATCGTGGCCCCCGGCGAGGGCGGCGGCGAGCTGGCGGTGGAAGTGGCCGATGGCCCCCTCGAACAGCCCGAACTCGAAGAACTCGCGCGGGTTGGCGGCCAGGCTGCGCTGGATCGAGGCGACGACGGCCCGGTCCTGGGCCGCCCCCTGGGTGACGAGCGACTCCTCCCCCGCCAGCGCCTCGTCGGCGCCGGTGGTGCCGTCGTGGTGGTCGCTCAGCGTGTGGACCACGAACCGGGTCGAGGCGATCGTGACCGGCTCCAGCACCACCATCGTGATGCGGCCGGGGAAGGTGGCCACGATCACGTTCGGGAACAGGTGGTACACGTAGGTCAGGCGCCCGTCTGCGGACCGCTCGGCCGGCGCGACCGCTCGCTGGGCCTCGACGTTGCGGTACGGGAAGGTCACCCGGCTGTTGCGCCCGAACGCCTCGACCACGTTCAGGTTGTCGTACTGCAGCGGGTAGAAGGTGTCGGGATGGGTCGAGCGGATGTGGTAGCCCTCGAGGAACCCCTCGACCGCGATCTTCCAGTTGGCGGCCACGTCGATCCCGTCCACCCGGACGAACCGGTAGCTGTCGGGGATCATGAGCGGCAACCTGTCCAGCTCTTCTTCGACGCCCGGGGCCGGCCGCTGCTGGGACACGAAGACGACGCCGCCCCGCTCGAACGCCGCCAGCGGGACGAGGCCGCTCCGCCCTTGGTCCAGGTCGGGGAACCCGCGGCCGTGCGGCACTCCCTTCAGCGTCCCGTCGAGGCCGTAGGTCCATCCGTGGTACGGGCACACGAGCGCCCGTACGCAGCCGGTGCTCTCGCAGGCGACCTGAGCGCCCCGATGGCTGCAGCTGTTCAGGAAGGCCCTCACCTCGCCGTCCCGACCCCGCACCGCGACGATCGGCGTGCCCGCCGCCTCCCGCGCCACGAAGGCCCCGGGCTCGGCCAGCGCCGCCGAGGGGCAGAACCCGACCGGCCCGCGCCGCAGCACGAGGTCGAGCTCGGCCCGGTACCGCTCGGCCGACCGGTAGTTGTCGATCGGCTCCCGCCAGCAGCCCTCGGCCAGATCGGTCGTGCGGTTGTCGATGTGGTCGAGGACCCGTTGCACGACCGTCGGGTCGTCGGCCAGCTCCGTCACAGCGTCCATGCCCCGAGTATCACGATCAATCGATCACCTGTCAATGAGATCGTGATATCGTCTGGGGGTGCCTCTGGCCGCTGCCGCGCTGGGCGAGACTGCTCGGGTGCCGTCACCGCCCGTCGACGACCTGATCGCCAGCACCCGCCCGCTCACCGCCCGCTCGGTGCTGGCGTCGGCCCTGCTGGGCGCCCGCGAGCCCCGGCTCCCGGTGGCCCACCTGGTGGCGGTCGCCTCGCTCTTCGGGATCAGCCCGGGCGCGGCCCGCACCTGCCTGTGGCGCATGGTGTCCGCCGGCGAGCTGACGACCGACAGCGCCACCTACGCGCTGGCGGGACGGCTCCTCGACCGCCGCCGGCGGGTCGACGAGGTCGCCCGCACGGGTCACACCGACGCGCGGCCGTGGGACGGCACCTGGGACCTGGCCGTCGTGTCCCTGGACCGCCGGGGCCAGGCCGACCGCAGCGACCTGCGCAAGGCGGCCGGGACGCTCCATCTGGCCGAGATCCGGGAGGGCGTCTGGACCCGGCCGGCCAACCTCGACCCCGAGCGCCTGCCCGACGCCCGCGCCGTGCTCGACCGCCAGTGCGTCTGGTTCCGCGACGCCCGGCCCGACCTCACGGCGGACGCCGTGCAGTCCCTGTTCCTGCTCGACACCTGGGCCGAGGACGCCCGCCGCCTGATCGCCACCCTGGACGACTCGGGCGGCGCCGTCCCGCCGGACGACCCCGACGTCCCGACCCGGCTGTCCCACCAGTTCGACCTCTCGGTCGCCGCCGTCCACCACCTGGAGCTCGACCCGCTCCTGCCCGCTGCCCTGCTCCCCCCGGACTGGCCCGCCGACGAGCTACGCGTCGCCTACCGCCACTTCGACGACGGCTTCCAGCAGACGATGGCCCGCGCCCTCCGGACCACGGCCACGGCATGAGATGATGTGACGCAATGGAGGGGGCGCACGACGACTGGTCCTGGCCGCAACCCCCACCCGGGACCGTGCGGGACAACTTCCGTGCGATGGTCCGTCGCCGGCCCGGCACGGTGGCACGCAAGGTGGGCATCAGCCGGCTCCTGGCCCCGGTCCTCGTCCTCAGCACCATCGCCGGCGCGGTCGCCCTCGCCCTCTCGCGCCTGATCGACGTCGACCCCGCGTACATCGCGCTCGTCACGCTCCAACCGTTCGCCTGGATGCACCTGGCCGGCGTGCACCACCGCTGGTCCGCCCTGGCCCTCGCCGCCGTCGTCGGCGCCACAGTCGGGGCCACCGTCCTCGCGCTGCTACCGACCGGCGAGGGGGCCGGCATCCTCGCGGTCTGCGCCGGGTCCGTCGCCGCGGCCCCGGCCTACGCCCTCGTCACCCAGCTGGGCGAGCCGTGAGCACCAAGATCGGGTTGACCGAGCGGGCCCGGGCGCTGACCTTGTGGCTGGGTCCGCTCGTGCGACGCCGGCCGGGGATGGCCGAGGACAGCCTCGGCGTCGGGCAGCTGTTCGTCCCGGTCGCGTGCCTGTCGGGGGCTGCGATCCTCTGCGAGCTGGTCTGGCTGGCTGTCAGCGGGGACCGGCTGCCGCCCGGGAGCCTGGCCGCGCTGCTCATCCCGTTCATCAACGCCCACGTCGCGGGGGTCCGGCACCGCTGGCTCGCGGCGCTGGCGGCGATCACGGTCGGCGTGCTCGTGGGCGCTGCCGTCGGCCTGGCGCTGCCCGACGGCAACTGGGGACACATCGGGGGCCTGATCGCCGGCACCGTGGCCGCGGTCGTGCCCTACGCGCTGGTCACCCAGGTCGGCCGGCCTGCGCCTGCACCTGCCGGATCACCAGGTCCACCAGCTCCGGGATGAGCTGCGGGGGCTGCTCGTGGCCCACGCCCTCCCAGGCGACGAGGGTCGCGTCGGGGATCCCTTGTGCCAGGGCCTCCCCGTGGCCGAAGGGATAGATCGGGTCCTCGGTGCCGTGGACGACCAGGGTCGGGACGCGGATGCGGACCAGGTCGTCGAGGCGGGACGAGGCTGACGGAACTCCGGGGGCACGGTTGGTGCCCCGAGCCGCGTCAGCGGTGGCGATCTCGCGGTAATGCTCCTCGTCGAACGGGAAGCGGGAACCGGCCACCGCCCGGCAGAAGTCCACCTGCACGGCCGCGAAGTCCTCGTCGGTCTCGATCGGGCGGTCGAGGCCCTCGAACACCGACGGGTCGCCGTCCGCCAGCCGGGAGTCGGGGCCCGGGGTGGTGCTGACCAGCGCCAGCGAGAGCACCCGCTCGGGATGGAGCAGCGCCGCCGCCTGGCACACCATCCCGCCCATCGACACCCCCAGCCAGTGCGCGCCGCCGCCCACATCCGCGGCGTCCAGCACCACCAGGGCGTCGCCCACCAGGTCGTCCAGCCCGTACGGAGCCTCGACGTGGGTCGACAGGCCGGTGTCGCGACTGTCGAACTGCACGACCCGGCATCCCCCGGCCACCAGGCCCGAGATCAGCTCGGGCGGCCACCAGACCACCGACGCCCCGCCTCCCGACACCAGCAGCACGACCGGGCCGTCGCCCGGACCGCGGACCTCGTACCAGAGCCGGACTCCTCCCGAGTCCGCGTAGGCGGGCCCGGTCATCCGCCTTTGCCGGGGACGATCCGGTAGGCGTCGTAGACGGAGTCGATGCCGCGGATCGTCGACAGCAGGGAGTCGAGGTGGGACGGGTCGCCCAGCTCCATGTCGAAGCGCATCTTGGACACCCGGTCGGAGCCCGTCTGGGTGGTGCAGGTGAGGATGTTGACGTGGTGGTCGGCGAACGCGGCCGTCACGTCCCGCAGGAGGCGGGCCCGGTCCAGGGCCTTGACCTCGATGGAGGCGATGAACACGCCGCCCGGCTCCAGGTCCCACTCGACGTCGATGAGCCGGTCGGCCTGGCCCTCGGCCAGCGAGACGGCGTTGGCGCAGTCCGCCCGGTGGACCGAGACGCCGCGGCCCCGGGTCACGAAGCCGATGATCTCGTCGCCCGGGACCGGCGTGCAGCAGCGGGAGAGGCGCACGAAAACGTCGTCCAGGCCCTCGACGTGGACCCCGGCCGGGCCCCGGTTGGGGCGGGACCGGCGGGGCTCGCGGATGGTGGTGGGCAGGGTCTCCTCGCCGCCGCCCGCCGCCTCCCGCAGCGCCTTGGCCACCCGGGACGCGGCGGCCTTGGCCGAGACGTGGTTCTCGCCGATCGCCGCGTAGAGGGCGTCGAGGTCGGCGTAGTTCATCGCCCGGGCGGTCTCGGGGAGCATGTTGCCGGACTGCAGCTTCTGCACCGGGAGGCCCTCGCGCCGCAGCGCCTTGATCAGGTCGTCCCGGCCGGACTCGATGGCATCCTCCCGCCGCTCCCGGGAGAACCACTGGCGGATCTTCGACGCGGCCCGGGGCGTGGCCACGATCTGCAGCCAGTCCCGCGACGGTCCGGCTCCCTCGACCTTGGAGGTGAAGATCTCGATCGTGTCGCCCGAGGACAGCTTCGAGTCCAGCGGCACCAGCCGGCCGTTCACCCGGGCCCCGATGCAGGCGTGGCCCACCTCGGTGTGGATGGCGTAGGCGAAGTCGATCGGGGTGGCGTCCACCGGCAGGGTCACGACCTTGCCCTTGGGGGTGAACACGAAGACCTCGTCCTGCTCCAGGTCGACCTTGAGCCGCTGCATGAACTCGTCGGGGTCGCTGGTCTCGGACTGCCAGTCGACGATGCGGTTGAGCCAGGGCAGGTCGCCGGTGTTGGGGTCGCGGTCCTTGTACGCCCAGTGGGCGGCGACGCCCTGCTCGGCCCGGGCGTGCATCTCCCAGGTGCGGATCTGCACCTCCAGGGGCTTGCCCTGGGGCCCGATCACCGTCGTGTGCAGGGACTGGTACAGGTTGAACTTGGGCATCGCGATGTAGTCCTTGAACCGGCCCTGCACCGGCTTCCACGTGGCGTGGATGGACCCGAGCGCCGCGTAGCAGTCCTTCACCGACTCGACCACGACCCGCATGCCCACCAGGTCGAAGATGTCGTCGAACTCGCGGCCCTTGACGACCATCTTCTCGTAGATGGAGTAGAGGTGCTTCGGCCGCCCGGTGACCTCGGCGGTGATGCGCAGCTCGGCCAGGCGCTGGCGCACCTCCTCCAGCACCTGGGTGAGGTAGATGTCCCGCTCCGGCGTGCGCACCGACACCATGTGGTCGATCTCGGCGTAGCGCTTGGGGTGCAGGGCGGCGAAGGCCAGGTCCTCCAGCTGGGTCTTCACGTCCTGCATGCCGAGGCGGTGGGCCAGCGGCGCGTAGATGTCGAGCGTCTCCCGGGCGATGCGGTCCTGCTTCCAGGCCGGCAGCGCGGCGATGGTGCGCATGTTGTGCAGCCGGTCGGCCAGCTTGATGATCAGGACCCGCAGGTCGCGGGCCATGGCCACCAGCATCTTGCGCATCGTGGCGGCCTGCTGGGCCTCGCGGGAGTCGAACTGGACCCGCTCCAGCTTGGTGACCCCGTCGACGATGGCCGCCACGTCGGCGCCGAACGAGCGCTCGATGTCGTCGAGCGTGGTGCCGGTGTCCTCCACCGTGTCGTGCAGCAGGGCGGCGGCCACGGTGACGTCGTCGAGGCCGAAGTCGGCCACGATCCGGGCCACGGCCAAGGGGTGCTGCACGTAGGGCTCGCCCGAGTTGCGGGACTGGCCCCGGTGGGCGTCGGCCGAGCGCAGGTAGGCCCGGGTGATCAGCGCGGTGGGCGCCTTGGGGTGCCGGCGCCGGAAGGCGTGGAGCAGGGGCGCGACCTCGTCTGCCGGCGGCTGGTGGTTACGCCGCCATGGCAGGACCCGGTCGACGGTGGGCACCCTGGGCCTCCTCGGCTAAACGGTTATCAAGCTGAGTATGTCGTGGTCGGCCAGTTTTCCTCGTCCCTCCAGGAAACCCAACTCGATCACGAAGGCCAGGCCCGCGATGTGGCCCCCCAGGTGCTCCACCAGGTGGGCGGTGGCCGCGGCCGTCCCGCCCGTGGCCAGCACGTCGTCCACGATCAGGACCGAGTCGCCCGGGGCGACGGCATCGGCGTGCGCCTCCAGCGAGTCGGTGCCGTACTCCAGGGCGTAGGTCTCGGTCACCGTCCGCCACGGCAGCTTGCCGGGCTTGCGGACCGGCACGAAGCCGGCGCCGATCCGGTAGGCGACCGGGGCGGCCCAGAGGAAGCCGCGGGCCTCGATCCCCACCACCTTGTCGACGGTGAGGCCGGCCGCATGGTCGGCGATCGCGTCCACGCTGAAGCGGAAGGCATCGACGTCCGCCAGCAGCGGCGTCAGGTCCTTGAACACGATGCCCGGCTGCGGGAAGTCGGGGACGTCGCGCACCCGCTCCAATAGCCAGGCCGGATCGGGCGTCATGGCCGGGGACGTTAGCGGCGGGCGCCCTTGGTCTTCTTGCGAGGCCGGGGCGGGATGGCCCGGCCGCTCAGGTTGCCGGGGGCGGCGCCGGCCTTGGTGCCGCTGGTGGTCGGCCGCGGGATCGAGACCCGGCCGGTGGCCACGGCGGTGGCGACGGCTTCGGCGTCCCCGCCGCGGGCGTCGACCCGGCGCCTGATGTCGCGGTAGCGGGGCTCGCGCTCCTTGAGCACCGCGAGCAGCGGCGAGGCGATGAAGATCGAGGAGTAGGCGCCGGAGAACAGGCCGATGAGCAGGGCCAGCGCGAAGTCCTCGAGCACGCGGGCACCCATGATCCACGAGCCCACGATCAGTAGCGACGCCACCGGCAGCAGGGCGGTCATCGTCGTGTTCAGGGACCGCATCAGGGTCTGGTTCAGCGACACGTTGACCATGCCGCCGTAGGTGATGCCGCCGGTGGACGACACGAGCCGGGTGTTCTCGTCGACCTTGTCGAACACCACGATGCCGTCGTAGATCGAATAGCCGAGGATGGTCAGCACCGCGATCACCGTCGCGGGCGTCACCTCCAGGCCGGTGAGGGTGTACACGCCCACCGTGATGATCACGTCGTGGACCAGGGCGGCCAGGGTGGGGATCGCCATCTTCATCTCGAAGCGGATGGCGATGTAGATCGTCACCAGGATGAGGAACACGACCAGGGCCCGCAGCGCCTTGCGGCTGATCTCCTCACCCCAGGACGGTCCCACCTCGGTGAGGTTCACCTGGTCGGTCTGCGATCCCGTGAGCTCGGCCAGCGAGGCCGTGACCTGGTCGGTCTTCGTCGCCGACACCGGCTCGGCGGCCACCCTGATGGTGGCGCCCTCGTCGGACTCCAGCTTGGTGATCGTCGCCCCGGACAGGCCGTACTGGTCGACCGCGTCGCGGGCCTGGGCCACGGTGGCGTCGCCCGCCGGGACCTCCCACACCACGCCGCCCTCGAAGTCGATGCCCAGGTTGAGGCCCCGCGTGGCCAGCGAACCGAGGCTGATGACCACCGCGATGAGCGAGATCGTGAACCACAGGCGCTTGCGGCCCACGAAGTCGAAGTTGGTCTCGCCGTGGTACAGCCGGCTCCAGATCGAGCGGTTGACCGCCTGCTTGGCCACCGGGCGCTCGCCGCCGCCCCGGCGCCGCGAGCGGGTGGTCGGCGGCGCTGCGCCCAGGGACGTGCCCTCGCCGTTCCCGGACCCGGCCACGCCCGTCTCGGTCTCGCTCGCCTCGGTAGCAGTCGCTTCCGTCTTGCCGGACTCGGTGGCGGTCGACTCGGTCTCGCTCGACTCGGTCTTGCTCGACTCGGCGGCGGTCGACTCGGGCTTGCCGGACTCGGCGGCGGCCGACCCGGTGGCGGTCGACTCGGTCTTGCTCGACTCGGTGGTGGCGTCGCCGTCGGGAGCGCTCGTGGCGCCGTCGTCGTCGGGATCGCTCACGGCGGCATCGACCGGCTCACGGGCCTGCCCGTCGCCGTTGCCACGGGGGCCGCGGGGGCCTCGGGGGCGCTTGCTCATCGTCCGACCCCCGCTCCCGCCAGCTCGCGCTCCTTCTCGGGCTCGGCGGCGAGCCCGCGGGCCACGCCGAGCACCGGCATCTCGGTGAAGACGTGGCTGGCGGAGAGGAGCGTGACCGCCGGCCGGGTGAAGAACCAGGCCACCAGCACGTCGAGCACCGTGGACAGGCCGAGGAAGAAGGCGAAGCCTCGCACCGATCCCACCGTGAGCCACCACAGCACCGCGGCGCCGATGAACGCCGACGTGTCGGCGGCCAGGATGGTCCGGTAGGCCCGCTTGAAGGCCCGCTCGGTCGAGCTGCGCAGCGTGCGCCCGGCTTTGACCTCGTCTTTGAGGCGTTCGAAGAACACCACATAGGAGTCGACGGTGACGCCGATCGACACGATGATGCCTGTCACCCCGGCCAGTGTCAGCGCCAAGCCTTGGGTGGTGCCCAGGAAGGCCACGATCGTGTACATCAGCGAGCCCCACACGGTGAGGCCGACGATCACGACGAGGCCCAGCGCCCGGTAGTAGAGCAGCATGTACAGGGCGACGAGGGTCAGCCCCACGATGCCGGCGATGATGCCCGCCCGCAGGGAGTCGGTGCCGAGCGACGCCGACACCGTCTGCACGCTCTGGCGCTCCAGCTCGACCGGCAGCGAGCCGTAGCGCAGCACCAGGGCCAGGTCCTTGGCGTCACCCTGGCTGAAGCTGCCGGAGATCTGGATCTGGTCGGCCTGGTAGGTCGGGTTGTTGATCGTCGGCGCCGACTGCACGACCGAGTCGAGCACGATGGCGAGCCGCCCCGAGGGGCACACGGTCGGGTCCTTCTGGAAGCACTGCGCGGCGATCTCGTTGAACTTGTCGATGCCGTTGTCGCCGCCGTGCATCTCCAGGCGGACGAGCCACTTGCCGTTCTGGATGTCGGCCGACGCCGTCTTCACGATGCGGCCGGTGGCCAGGGACGGGCCCAGCTGGAAGGGGCCGTCGCTGTCGTCCTTGCCGGCCAGGATGACCTGGGAATCGGGATCGTCCTGCTCCCGCGGGGTGAGCGGGATGCCGTTCTGGGTCTCCGGCTCCGCGGTGGGCGCCTCGGTCGTCGTCGGCGACTCGGGCACGGTCGTGGCCGTGGTGGTGGTCGTCGGCTCCTGGATCGGCCCCGCCGCGCTCTCGCCCTCCACCAGGCCCGAGGCCGCCTCGGACGTGGCCGTGGTGTCGGTCGGAGCCGTGGTCGCGGTGGTCGCGGTCGTGTCGCCGGGCGCCGTGGTGTCGGTCGGCGCGGTGGTGTCGGTGGTGTCGGTCGGGGCCTGGGCCGTCTGCCCGGTCAGGTCCTGGAGCACCGGGCGGAAGCGCAGCTCGGCGGTCTGGCCCACCAGCTCCAGGGCCCGGTCGCGGTTCTTGACCCCCGGGAGCTGGACGACGATCGCCTGGCCCTGGCGGGTGATCTCGGGCTCGGCCACGCCCAGCGCGTCGACCCGGGCCCGGATGATGTTCAGCGCCTGGTCGAGCTGCTCACCGGAGGCGGACTTGGTCGGCGCCAGCACCACCGACACGCCGCCCTGCAGGTCGAGGCCCAGCTCCGGGCTGTGGCCGAGCAGCAGCGTGACGGCCAGGCCGCCGTAGGCCAGGACCATGATGAAGATGAGGGGCAGGATGATCTTGCGTCGCATCAGCTCACACGTTCGGCTCCGGGGCGGACGGTCCCGCCTCGTCGGGCTCCCCAGGCGCGTCCTCGGGCTCGCCGGGTTCGGTGGCGTCCTCCACCTTACGCAGGACCGCCTGGCGGGCCACCTTCAGGTCGACGCCGGGCGCCACGGTGAGGGTCATGTCCTCGGGCCCGAGCTCGACGATCCGGCCGTAGACGCCCGCGGTGAGGATGACCTCGTCGCCGGGCTCCAAGGTGGCGACGAGCGCCTGGTGCTGGCGCACCCGACGCTGCTGGGGCCGGATGAACAGGAGCCACAGCACGAAGAACGTGGCGGCGATGACGAGAAGTTGCTCCATAGGCAGCCGGACGAGGTTAGCCCCCGCCGCCTCCGGAACGTGCATCCGGTACGTCCCAGCGCTCGGCCAGATCCGCCCGCAGCCCGGCCAGCGTCCCGGCCCGGATGGCGGCCCGGATCCGGTCCACCAGGCCGAAGGTCCAGGTCATGTTGTGCAGGGTCAGGAGCCGGGGCGCGGTCGGCTCGGCCACCGACAGCAGGTGGCGCAGGTAGCCCCGGGACCAGCGGGCGCACACCGGGCAGCCGCAGTCGGGGTCGACCGGGCCGGCGTCGTCGGCGTGGCGGCGGTTGCGCAGGTTGAGCCGCCCCTGCGAGGTGAGCATCGTGCCGTGCCGGGCCAGGCGGGTGGGCAGCACGCAGTCGAACATGTCGATGCCACGGGCCACGGCGTCGACCATCCCCAGCGGGTCGCCGAGGCCCATGAAGTAGCGCGGCCGGTCGGCCGGCAGGGGGCCCAGCGCCGCCTCCAGGGCGGGCATCATCTCGGTCCGCTCCTCGCCCACCGACAGCCCGCCCACGGCGTAGCCGTCGAACCCCACGGCCACGGTCCGCTCGGCGCTCTCGACCCGCAGCGCGTGGTCGGTGCCGCCCTGGACGATGCCGAACTGGCTGAGGTCGTCGCGCCCGTGGTCGAGGAACGCCTTGCGGGCCCGGACGGCCCACAGCGCGGTGCGGTCGACGGCGGACCGCAGCACCGGCGTGGGCGACGGCAGCGGAGCGCACACGTCCAGCACCATCTGGATGTCCGCGCCCAGCTTGACCTGCACGTCGACCGCGCCCTCGGGGCTCAGGTGGTAGCGCGACCCGTCGTAGGTGGAGGAGAACGTGGCGCCGTCGTCGTCCAGGCTCGGCTCCAGCGAGAACACCTGGTAGCCACCGGAATCCGTCAGCACGTGGCCCCGCCAGTCGGCGAAGCCGTGGATGCCGCCCAGCCGCTCGACCACGTCCGCCCCGGGCCGCAGCATGAGGTGATAGGTGTTGCCCAGCATCACCTCGGCGCCCAGGTCCTCCAGGTCGGCGGACGAGAGCGTCCGCACCGCCCCCTTGGTACCGACCGGCATGAAGCACGGGGTGGAGAACGACCCGCGCGCCGTGGTCACCGTGCCGGTCCGGGCGGCGCCGTCGGTCGCGCCCACCGCGAAGGCGAGGCTCATGCGGCCGCCAGGAGCATCGCGTCGCCGAAGGACAGGAACCGGTAGCCCTCGGCCAGGGCCT
>DATBGF010000218.1:0-2974 GCA_036558145.1 Acidimicrobiales bacterium | reverse complement strand
GGAGGGCCTGCGCATCCCGCCCACGCTGCTGGACGACGGGCTGCGGCGGGTGCTGCTGGCCAACTCCCGCACGCCGGACGAGCGGGTCGGCGACCTCGACGCCCAGGTCGGCGCCAACGTGGTGGGCGTCGAGCGCCTGGCCGAGCAGGCGGACGCCCCGCTGCACGAGGTGGTCGACTACGGCGAGCGGCGCATGCGGGCCGCGCTGGCGGCCCTGCCCGACGGCACGTGGCGGTGCGAGGACGTCATGGATTCGACCGGCGCGGCTCCGGACCAGCAGCGCCCGGCGAGGGTCGCCGTCGCGCTGACCGTAGGGGGTGACGAGGTGACCGTGGACTTCACCGGCACCGATCCCCAGGCCCGGGGCAACGTCAACGCGGTGGAGGCGGTCACCGTCTCGGCGGTCGCGTACGCCCTGCGCTCGGCGGTCGATCCCACCATCCCGGCCAACGGCGGCGCCATGCGCCCCGTGCGGGTGATCGCCCCGGCGGGGACGCTGGTGGCCGCCCGCCCGCCGGCCGCGGTGGGGGCCGGCAACGTCGAGGTCAGCCAGCGGGTGGCGGACGTGTGCCTGGCGGCGCTGGCCGAGCCGTGCCCGGCCCGGGTCCCGGCCGCGGGCCAGGGCACGATGAACAACCTGCTCATGGGGGGTGACGGCTGGGTCTACTACGAGACCGTGGCCGGCGGGCAGGGCGGCCGCCCCACCGCCGCGGGCATGAGCGGCGTCCACACCGGCATGACCAACACCCGCAACACCCCGATCGAGGCGCTGGAGCGCACGTTCCCGCTGCGGGTCCTGCGCTACCGGCTGCGCGAGGGCAGCGGCGGGCCCGGCCTCCACCCGGGCGGCGAGGGCATCGAGCGCGACCTCCAGGTGCTCGCCGACTGCACGGTCAGCCTCATCACCGAGCGCCGGGTGTCCTCCCCGCCCGGCCTCGCCGGCGGCGCGCCGGGCGCGCCAGGCGAGAACTGGCTCCTCCCCGCCGGGGACGAGGCCCGCGCCGAGCGCCTCCCCGACAAGGTGACCGTCCGCCTCGCGCCCGGCGACGTCCTCCGCATGCTCACGCCCGGCGGGGGAGGCTGGGGGGCGCGATGATGCGCACCGCTTCGCTCTGCCGGATGCGGGAGGCGATGCGGTGAGCGCTCTCGCGTCGGATGACACCGAACGGCGCCTGGCGGGAGCGGTCCTCCTCCGGCGCTTCTTCGACCGGTCGAGCGAGCTGGGCGTCCGTGACCTGCTCGGACGGCGTCGCACACCGTACGCAGAGGAAGCCCTGAGCGTCATCGCCGCCGTCCTGCGCGGGCTCCCGTCATTCACCGGCGCCAAGCTGCACGGTGCCTCGTTCGCCGGCGCCCGCAACGTGCCCGCGGGGCTCGAGCCACTCATCCTCGGGCCCAAGCGTCTCTACTCCTCCGTCGCAGGAGCACCGGAACCGGCGCCTGGGCCTGCCGTCCGGCGTTCGGTGTTCCTCAGCCTGCCCTCACTGCGCACGCCCCTCCAGGAGGCGGCGTGCGATCGGCTCGTGACCTTGCTCCGGCGAGAGGGGCTCGGCGCGGATTGTGCCGGCGCGGTGGTGTTCGGCCGCACGCACCTCCTCGACCTGGAGGACGCCTGGGACGAACACGCGATCCTGCAGGCCATGGGGCCCTGGCTCGCGGAGCTCGAGGGCTCGTAGAGCGGTCGTCGTGGGCACCGTCTGGTTCGTGGGGGTGTCGACGGCGGGCTCGCTGGTCCACCGGGCCATGCCGCGGTGGCGACCGCTGCTCGGGGACGAGATCGAGGTCCGGGGACAGGATCTGCCGCTCGACGCCCCGCCGGAGGCCTTCGGCGATCTGCTGGACGACCTCGACCGGGACCCCGACGCGGTCGGCGCGGTGGTGACCAGCCACAAGGTCGCCGTGTTCCGAGCCGGGCGCGACCGCTTCGCCCGGCTCGACGACGTGGCGCTCGCCTGCGGCGAGGTGAACGCCGTGCGCTGCACGCCGGACGGGCTCGTGGGCTTCGCCCGCGACCCGGTGTCGGTCGGCCGGGTCGTGGACCGGATCTGGCCCGCAGGCCGCGGCGGCGACGGCGGCGAGGTCGTGTGCCTGGGCGCGGGAGGGACCGCCGTAGCGCTCGGCCGCCATCTGCTGGCGCGGCTCCGGTCCCCGGCGCTCATGTTCACCGATCCCCGTCCCGAGGCGGTCGCCCACCTACTTGCGGCGTTGGGCGGTGCCGCGACCACGCAGGTCGGCTCCGGGCCCTGGGACGAGCTGGTCGCCGGCGCCCCACTGGGCAGCCTGGTGGTGAACGCCACCGGCATGGGCAAGGACCGGCCCGGCGCACCGCTGTCGTCCTCGGCCACGTTCCCGCCGGGGGCCGTGGTGTGGGAGCTGAACTATCGCGGCGACCTCCCCCTGCTGGCCCAGGCCCGGGCCCAGGGCGTCGAGGTCCACGACGGCTGGTCCCTGTTCTGCCACGGCTGGGCCGCCGCGCTGGCCGCGGTCCTCGACCTCGACGACGACGAGCGCCTGGGCGACCGGTTCGAGCATGCCGCGCGGTCCCTCCGTCCCCGAACGTAGCCTCGAACGCATGGATGCTCCCGTGGTGGAGGTCGACGGGCTCCGGGTGGTGCGGGGTGGGCGGCTCGTGGTGGACGGCGTGTCGTTCACGGTGCCCGCCGGCCAGGTGACCGGCCTGCTCGGGCCCAGCGGGTGCGGCAAGACCACGCTCATGCGCTCGATCGTGGGCGTGCAGATCGTGGCGGGCGGCACGATCGACGTGCTGGGCGAGCCGGCCGGGTCGCCCGGGCTGCGGTCGCGGGTCGGCTACGTGACCCAGTCCGCCGCGGTCTACGGCGACCTCAGCGTGCGGGACAACGTGCGTTACTTCGCCCGCATGCTCGGCGCGCCGGCGTCCGACGTGGAGCGGGTCATCGAGGAAGTCGGGCTGGACGAGCAGGCGCACCAGCTGGTCGGGCGCCTGTCCGGCGGC